>JANYEA010000074.1 GCA_025363385.1 Bacteroidota bacterium
AATGCTTCAAGTAATCAGCATATCCGTCTTTGATAAAGTACCAATTAATGAACTTTTTTCAAACACAATACAACAAAATTTCAAAGAGCTAAATCGTAACCAATTGAATATCTTCGAGTAATATCAAAACGCTAGTGATACAGAATATTGATTTAAACTTCCGAACTGATGAAAAAAATGTTGATTAAAAATGCAGAATGTAACAGAGTCTAGATTATTTAAGTTCTCCCATTTGTAGGGAATCAGCGGGTTTGAAAATGTAAGAGCCTGTTTTTTTACTTCCACCACTTTGTCTGCATAATGGATTCTACCAAATCCTTGCACCAGCATGATCTTATAATAATCACGCCTTTTATATGCGACAGGCTTATCTCCTTTGCAGGGATTTTGTTTAAATATATTGAAATGCCCAATTTCATTTTTCAGGTTTTCAGGCATCCAATCAAATTTATTTTTATAAAAATCCTCGATTGTCTCAACTTTATTCATAGTAGTAAGTTACATAATTCAAGTAGTAATTGATGATGGTTCTTCTAAATTACTTTCGGATATAATTATGATTAAATGAATAATTTAAACTCACATTCCAAACAAAATCTTTTGTTACAATATTGGTATTGATCTTTTTGTTAAATGTTGCTGCTATAGAGAAAGGCAAATTATTTTTAAGTAGAGATACAGTTGCGCTTGTAAAATAACCATCTGTATTATCCATTTGTAAATAGTATACTTGTGGCCTAAAATTTACAAAGAACCCATCTGCCATTTCTATATTTGATATATTGGTATTTAAAGTTAAAAAGTGAGTGTTTTTAACAGTTCCAATATCAAGACCATGTGAATACAGATAATATATACCAATGGTCCAATTCTTTTTAACAGAATAGTTTGGAACTATATCACTTGCCCAATAACGTTTCACTTGTAAAATATCAGTTGCAACACCGTTGATAATTACATTTGGGTAACTATACGATAAACCTAAATGACTACCTGCGTGTAATTTAAATCGATTGTTGTCTGTTATTTTATACCTGCCCCATAAAAGTATCGCCCATGGTTTGCCTTCAAACGAAAATCTAAATTCGGGCTCAAAACTTAATCGTTTATTTCCCATCGATAATGAAACAATCGTGGCAGGTTTACCTAAAGAGAAGGTAGGGATGAATGAGATACCATTATTAGTAATTAAAGCAGTTCCAAAGAGGTGGAATACATTCTTTGCACTATCACTATTTTGTGCAAACGAATGTATCATCATACCAACGCAAAGGATTGTAATATATAATACTTTCCAGGTGTTCTTTAAAATAGCAGGCATCTTTTTATTTTATACTGCAAAAGAACAATGATTTTGGGTAATATTTTAATTATTATCAAATTGATTATTACAATTTTCAAACAATTGTAAACTTTAATGTGCCTTTAAAAAACTGCAAAACACAAAATTTTGTACAATTCCTGATGGGGTTATATGATCTTCTCTTTTACATTCAATATTTTTAAACGAGTTGGTTTCAAACTTTTCCTTCATTCCATTTTCATCGTACTGTTTTATTTCTAAGCCGCTACATTTTGTAGGCCCATCAGTAGAAAAAGTTCCTATAATTACCATCCCATCTACGGCCTCTTTTATAATTTGTAAATATTGATGAATTTGATGAGGGTCTGTTTGAAAGTGGAAAGCTGCTCTATCATGCCAAAGATCATATTTGATGGAAGGATGAAAATCTAAAATGTCGCACACAATCCAGGTAACTTTAGCAGCATCCAATCCAAGTCGGTCTTTAGCCCGTTCAATTGCGGCCGCTGAGATATCTAAAACAGACATATTGGTGTAACCTTCTTTCAAAAGAAAGTCTACTAATTTACCGTCTCCTCCACCTATATCAATAATATGGGCGGTTTTTGATATTTTAAATTGTAGAATAAATTCTAAAGAAACAGTGGGAACTTCTTGCGTCCAACTTACTTCATTGGGTTGCTTTGTTTGATAGATAGTTTCCCAATGTTTTTTTAGATAATCCTTCATCTTTAAAATTTATAAATTTTCTTTTACAAAATCCTGGCTATACTTTTTGATCATTTCCCTAACATTAGCAAACTCTTTTTTTATGTCTTTATCACTGCCTGTTGCTTTTGCAGGATCTGGAAAATTGTAATGAAACTTTTCAGCTCTACTGTGGAAATAGGGGCAACGTTCTTTTGCATTATCACAAACTGTAATTACGTAATCAAAATCAATCCCTTGATAATCTAACATATTGTTCGAGGTATGTTTTGAAATGTCAATCCCATCCTCTAGCATGGTTGCAATTGCTTTTGGGTTCACACCATGAGTTTCCACACCGGCGCTATATACCTGTGCTTTATCACCTGCAAATTTTTGCAGATAACCATGTGCAATCTGACTTCGGCAACTATTGCCTGTACATAATACCAGTACTTTCTTCATGTTATTTAATTTTCAATTAGCAACATCCCGAGCCAGGAGTGCAACAAGGTTGTTTTTCGGTGATAGGTTTTTGTGCAAATACGGTGATACTAAAAATGCCGGTATTTCCGGATTTTAATAAATCAATTTGTTCTGCATTTAAATAGTTGATCAGAATATCATCTGGAATGATAATTGATTTTTCTTTTTGTATAGTAATATTTTCAAAGCCATTCGCTTGAATAAGTTCGAGATACACATCTCTTTGAATAGCACCAGCAACACAACCAGCGTACATTTCAGCATCCTTTCTTAATCCTTCAGGCAATGCACCAAGTAGTACTACATCACTGATGCTAAAGTGTCCACCAGGCTTAAGTACCCTAAAAATTTCTTTAATAACGCCATCTTTATTTGGCACTAAATTCAATACACAATTACTTACAATTACATCAGCCACATTCGATGTGATGGGCATCTGTTCAATATCTCCTTGCCTGAATTCTACATTATTAAATCCTCTTGCTTCCGCGTTAGCTCTTGCTCTATCGATCATGGCTGTTGTAAAATCAATACCAATTACTTTGCCTGTTTCGCCTGTTTCATGCCTTGCGATAAAACAATCATTACCTGCACCACTTCCCAGATCAACCACCACATCTCCTTTTTTGATCTTTGCAAATTGAGTAGGTAAACCACAACCAAGTCCTAAGTCGGCATCAGCATTGTAACCTTTCAAATTTGTATAATCATCACTCATGATATTATATACTTCTGTGGAGCATCCACCTGCACCACAACAGGAAGACTTATTCGTTTCTTTATCCTGTAAAGCAATCTCGCTGTATTTCTTCCTTACTATTTCTTTTAATTGTTCGTCTGTTTGCATAAAATTAATTTTAAGCTGTTTATAATATCGTAATAAGACGATGATAGGGGTCAAAAAAAATCAACAACACTTTACTTTGGTAGTAAGTAGTGTTTGAAATAACTCCCCCATTTGCGCCATTGCTTTTTTCCATTCTTTTTCATCGATGCAATAACATACAGATGCACCATCTATATCTCCCTTAATCAAACCTGCTTCCTTCAATTTTACTAAATGTTGTGAAACAGTACTTTGAGAAAGAGGTAATTCATCAACAATATCACCACAAATACAAGCCTGCTTTTTTACCAGTAAATTCAAAATGGCAATTCGTGCAGGGTGCGACAATGCCTTAGCATAATTAGCTATTGCAATTTCCTTTTCTGTGTATTCGGATGTTTTACTCGTCCCCATATTCATCGTAAAATTACGATGAATAATTGAATTGCCAGTTTTTTAAAAAAAACAAGCATCATTTTAAAAATTCATATCAGTAATTGGTTCGTTTCTAAAAATTGATTTAACTTAAAATACTCAAAAAATATTGCCAAATGCAACCACAAACGATGGCCACTACCATGATTCCCAACAATGCGCACACAGACATTCCGGGAAATCCTTCCACCGCAAAAAGTAGTGCTGAAAAATTAAACGATCGAACTAACGGAAAACCCTTGAGAGTTTTAACTGAAGAAGAATGGGCATTCTGGATTTATAATGGATATATCGTAATAAAAAGTGCCATTCCACGTGAACAAGCGCTTGTAACTGCGTCATTTCTCTGGGAGTTTGAAGATAAAGATCCTAATGATATAAATACTTGGTATACAGAACCAAGGGCAGAAATGAAAATGAAAGAGTTAACCAATACTGGGATGGTGGAGTGTTATAATAACCAGCAGCTTTGGAATAACAGGCAAATGCAAAAAGTATATGATGCATTTGTAGACATCTGGGGAACTGAAAAATTATGGGTAACAATTGATAGGGCCAATTTAAATTTTCCGATAAAGCCAGGGTTCGAATACAAAGGATTTATTCATTGGGACTACGATCCTGAAACAAAGCCCGTGAATGTGCAGGGAGTATTGGCATTGGCGGATCAAACAGATGAAAACATGGGTGGGTTTCAGTGTATCCCTGAATTGTTTAGAAACTATGATACCTGGAAATTAACGCAACCAGAAGATCGTGATAGATTTAAACCAGACACTACTGGGTTTACTCCTACAAAAGTAAAATTAGAAGCAGGTGATTTGCTGATATTTAATAGTACAGAACCACATGGTATTCGAGCAAATAATAGTGAGGATAAAGTACGAATTGCGCAATATATTTCTATGATGCCTGCAGAGGAAGATAATGAGGCATTGCGTCAATGGAGAGTTAATTCCTGGAAAAATAGAATCGCCCCTGAAGGATACGCTTTTCCTGGTGATCCAAGGAACTGGGAGCAAACAAAATACGAAACTGCAGAATTGAATGAACTTGGAAAAAAACTATTGGGATTAGAAAATTGGTAAAATCGATAGCAGACAAAATCATAAACAAACAAAGCCATCAGAAAGATGGCTTTGTTTGTTTATGCAATGAAATTTAATTAGCTCCATCCAATTTTGCCCGATCAACTGCAAATTGGCCAACACTGTTTCCAACAGTAATTCCCATTTCGCAATCCGATCTATAGTGTAATCCGCCAACTAACCTTGATTTAGAGGCATCCTGTGCCATTTGATTGTAGGATGCAGCTCTTTCAGGATTTAAATATCCAAGAATAGCAGCAGCAGCGCCACTAAATGTAGAATGACCAGATATATATGAAGGGAAATTAGGTAAACCTGTTAAAGTTTTAATAGCAGGATTTAATTGTGAAGGTCTAGGGTTGAAATAAGTATACTTGGTATTCCAACACACAATGCCTGCATCCATTAAACTCATATTGAGTAAGGCTAAATTTCTTGCCCATTTTACTTCACTTAAATTTTTTGGAATAAAATCTTCTGCAGCTATTGCATTCCAATGCCCGGGAGGAGTGTAAGTTCCTACACCATCACCCCAGAATAAAACAAGTTGTTTATTTTCTAAAGATGGGTTATTAGTATAACTATAAACTTCTGCGGTTTCTTTTTTCATTTGATCACTGGTAGTAAGTGGTGGTGGTGGTGGTACTAAAGCCCTTGTAGTAGCTGTATCAAATAAAAAAGGAATTACTTTTCCAAAAAATGGCAACATGCCAGGGCGTTTTGGATTGTCCTGACTGATCCAAGGAATTTCACCTTTTGCAGCTGTGGATGTTTCAAAGGTTGCCCAATCTGTAGGAGTTCCTACTGCTTTACCCGCATTATCTGTTCTGGCTCTGGATATAAACACTTGTGCAATTTGTCGGCCTAAACTTTCTCCCGCAGCTACGTCACTTCTTGTAGCAGCGCCAGACATTATTGCGGCCTCTTCGTGCTGTTGTGCTTTTAACTGAATAGCACCAATTTCAGTGGGGAATAAAAGTTTCATCATTTCAGCGGTAACACCAGCTAAAACTGCCGCTTCTGAAGGGTAGGAAGGTAATGTGGTATTTGGAACCTTTGAAATAATGTTCACATCAGTAATATATGGAGCCGGACGGTTGTATAATTTTTTATAGTACCAACAAGCTACCAAAGCATCATACTGTGCAGCAGCTATATAGGCATAGGCCCTTGCTGCGTAAGGAGGATTTGCAAAAGGAAATAAAGGATATGCAAATGGATTGGCTCCACTTGGAATTGGATATGTACCATCCGGATTTTGATAGGGAGGAATATTATACTTTGCCACTAATTCACGCATCGTTTCATTCCATCTTAAAACTCCACCCGCAGACCAATATTTAATATTTTCATCTTGAGTTGCGGTTAGGTTTTTTTGAAACCCTTTGATTTCATTTAATTCAGCCACATAATTTACATTGGTTACATTAAGAGGTGCGGCAACAACAAAAGTATCCGGTCTTTTTAAAAGGATTGTTTTCCATGCACCCGCATTAATATCAATACTCGCAGGATTTAATGCAGGTAAATTATCGGTTCTATTCGTAATTTTTTTTGAACAGAAAGCAAGTGTTATAATCGAGATGCCTAAAAATATTTTTATGATTGTTTGTTTCATGTTACTTGTTTTGAGATGAAGAATCGTTGGAAGCATTTTTCTTTTCTTTCTTTTTTGAGAAATCTAAAATGTAGAAAAATCCTCCATAAAAACCGGTAGACTGTCCAATATTTCTTCCGGCAATAACATGACTAGCTCCACCAACCAGTGCAAGTCCGCTTACTTTTTTTATTTCATATTTAATATTTGCAGCAATAGTAGTTGCATTCATTTTATTACTAGGGAAGGGCATATTGTTCTTTGTAATATCAAATCCCCCCAGCGTTTTCATATCCGTTAAAATGGCTTCTGCAATTAACCAACTGCTTCGAAAACCGGTTCTTACGCTAACCGTATTTACGTCTGGCATGGCAACTTCGTTTGTTAAAAACAGACTTGTTGTATAATAACTATTCCTTTCAAGTTTGGTATTTCCTCTTACAGTATAGGTTTCAGAACCTGTAATAAAAAATCTACCCAACTGGTAGTCTAATAATATTCTACCTGAAATAGTACTGCTTTTTAATCCAATTGATAAAGGCAAATAATCAACGATATATTCAGTCATAGGTACGGATGCTCCACCAAGTAAATAAAGAGAGATTGTGCCTTTTTTTAATGACTCCTCAATAGGCATCCATTTTACCCATGCAGATACATCCTGTATACCAGAAGCAGGGTGCAATACGCCCATACTTGCTTTATTTGAAATAAATGGGGTATTAAATAAAATATTTAAATTGTCTTTTATGCCATAGTTCCCCATGACACTAATTTGATTGGTTGAAATGGTTCCAATATTTAAATTGTCTCTTAAATTGGTTCCCTCCCAATATTTATTCCAGCTGCTATGGCTATAATTCAAGCCTGTACAAAATAGATTCTTATTCATCATAATTGCATCCTGATCGGTTTGTGCAAATAATGAAGTAGCAGTGAATACAATACTCAACAATAAGAGTAATGGTTTATAGGATTTCAATAGGTTCATTTTTGTAAATTGAGGTTAATCGTATACAATTACTAAGTATATCACAGCATAATATGCGGGATACACAAAAATGTAATCAATATTCCATGGAATATTAAATCAATAAATAAGGGCAGATATTAAGCCTCTGGGGGTTGTTCTAAACCTTTTAAAAAATCAAAACTTGAATAAATGTGCAGGTAGGAACCATGCTTCAATTTTGATGTATAAATATTGTGGTAAAAATTAAAATGGTGTTCTTGTATCAAATCTGAAAAACTGGATTTAACGATTAGGTTTGATGGCGATTTTTTAGAACTATTCGAAGCAGCAATGCCATTTAATTGTTTCGCAAATTCGTTTTTCGATTCTTTGATAGTTGATTTTGTAT
The DNA here is from genome assembly GCA_025363385.1 of Bacteroidota bacterium. Taxonomy (GTDB): domain Bacteria; phylum Bacteroidota; class Bacteroidia; order Chitinophagales; family Chitinophagaceae; genus Sediminibacterium. The sequence continues at coordinate 7,784 of JANYEA010000074.1, forward strand.
AGTTTGGCACACAAAGAATTTCTAAAGTATCGTTGTAAAAACGTTTTTTTACGTATTGATAATTAATACCATTGATATCAATATTTCCCTCTACACTCTCAAACTCAGATGAGCTGGAAATGTATGGAAGGTTTAAATGAAGCTTAAAGCTAATTAGTTCTGATTCTTTGTACTTGTGTTGATCAAGGGATGCCTGCAGATCGATTGTAGCTTTCTGTTCAAAATAATTGGCTACAAATTTATAGCCAACAATGTTGAATAATAGCACAATCAATAATAATATGGCAACTCCTTTTTTCAAATAATCGTCATTGGATTTTTACAAGCGACGATGAAAATAGAGAAAATTAAATCTAAAACTGACTGTTTAAGCTAATTTTAAGATTAAATAGATAAGCGAATAATAAGAAAAGGCAAAAAAATAGGTTATAGAATAAACCATAACCTTTAACTGGGGGGGGATTTAAAATTATTAGTAATTCTTTTTGGAAAGATTGGCAACACTTGTTTTTAAGCTTTCAAACATATCTCCCTTACTTGTGTCTTGTTCAACGAACCAATGTTTCATTCCAGCTTTTTTTCTTGCAGCGAAAATTCTGTCGAAATCAATAACACCATTTCCGATCTCAGTTATTTCACCTGCTCCAGCAGACATATCTTTTACGTGCCATAATTCAAAACGACCTGGATATTTTTCGAAATATTTTATTGGGTCTTGCCCTGCTTTTGATGTCCAATATAGATCCATTTCCATTTTTACAAGATCGGCTTGTGTATTGGTAAGTAAGTGATCATATACCGTACTATCACCAAATTTTTCAAATTCAAAATCATGGTTATGATATGCAAATTGAATACCGGCTTCTTTCGTAGTTTTTCCTGCTTTATCTAAAATTGCTGGTAACGATGTATAATTTTCTTTGGTGCGTTCATTTGGCATTAAATAGGCACAGGCCATGTATTTCGCTCCGATTGTATGTAAATCCTCCACGGCTTTATCCCAACCATTCAAGATTGTACCATTGCCTTTCGAAGCCAAACCAGTTACGTGATGTGAGCTAAAAACTGAGATACCTGTTTTATCTAAAATGGATTTAAACTCTGCAGGTGTTCTTCCAAAAAAACTGCCGTTGTATCCATATAATTCAATATTATCAAAACCTAGAGAAACTAATTTTTCTAAAGCCCCCTCAAGGTTTTTAGAAACAGCATCTCTTACAGAATAAAGCTGCAATCCTAGAGATTTTTTCTTTCCAAATTCTGCAAATAAATGATTAGTGTAAAGTCCTGCTGCTCCGAGCGTAACAGTTTGTAAGAAATGTCTTCTTTTCATGAATTCTAATTGATTATAGGTTTTGCAATCGTTTATGCTAAATCATTTCTACTAATGAAATAATCTAGGAGTTAAATTAATCATTTAATGCGTCAACCTGACACAAAGTTTACATTTTATTTCTAAAATAGTTTTTCTTGTGGCGGTTTGGCTCCTGCTAAACGAATGTATACAGTTGATTGACCTCTATGGTGTGTTTGGTGCTCAAAACATTTATTGAATGCCATTCCTTTTGTCAAATCAAACCTTCCCATAAATTTCATTGTCTCATTTAATTGTTCAGGGCTGGTACTTTTAATATTTTCAATAACAAAGTCATATCCGGCTAATACAATTTTGCTTACATTTTCCTTCGACTTGTCGGCAGTTTTCTCAGCCTCACCCATGCCAAATGGACTCTTAGCACCTGTTATGGAAGAAGTAAACCCATAATTAGCATCTGTTAAATGCAACATCTGTTCTGCGAATGAACGCATTTCAGGAGTAGGTTTTAAACCATACTTATCTGCAGGCATTGCATCTAAATATTCTTTTGTATAAATTTTTGCCCTTTCCCATTCTTTGATCATATCGTCTTTAACTGTTTGGGCATGAAGGGTTTGAAAAGAACAAAATAATAGGAGGGCTGAAAAGAAAAGTTTCATCTTTTTCATTTTAATTGATTTAAGTTTTTAAAGTTGAATTGTGGGGTAGAATTTTCTAAATATTAAAGGGGCATATTAAGTTACAAGAATTAATGAAATAATGAAAGCAAAGTTCATAATAAATCAAAAAACATATTCTTTAATGAATTTATAATTTACTGTGGTAATTATAAACATTACTTTAAGGTGACAATCTTTCTGGATTGTTACATTTTTTAAATCAAAAATTAAAAACTATGCCTAAGTATGTTATTGAAAGAGAAATTCCCGGTGCGGGTAAATTAACTGCCGAACAGTTAAAAGGGATCTCGCAAACATCTTGCGGAGTATTAAGTAATATGGGCCCGAAAATTCAGTGGCTTCAAAGTTACGTAACAGGCGATAAAATATATTGTGTTTACATAGCTCCAAATGAAGAAATGGTTCGTGAACACGCAATGCAAGGTGGTTTCCCCGCCAATTCAGTAAGTGAAGTTGTAACTATCATTGATCCTACTACTGCAGAGTAATTTTTTGAAATAAGGGAGGTAAAATTGTTGTGAAATTCCTCCCTTTTCAAAAACAAATTTATTTATTAAAGTGTACTGATCATTTCCACATCTTCTTCTTCTACTAATAGGATACTTGCCTTGTTGATTACCCTTCTTTTTCCAATTGCATATAGGATAGTAGCTCCTATTGAGCAAGATGCCATTACTCCGGTCATGGGCACTGCAGTACCGTTTTGCAAAATGCTTACCATGGCAGACATCAATGCCCCCACACTCATTTGAATAAAGCCCATGAGTGCAGATGCACTACCAGCATTTTTTGAAAATGGGGCCATGGATAAGGCAGATGCATTTGGAAAAATAAATCCCTGACAACATAAGAAAAACATAATTAAGATAATGGTAAGGTATAAATGATGCATACCCAGTATAGCTGTTCCTGCGAGTATAATGCCGATGATATTTTGAAAATATAGAGCTGCTTTAATAATTTGTTCTGAACGATATTTTTTTAATATTAGATTGTTTAATTGGCTGGCAGAAATTAATCCTGCAGCAATTACTGCAAAGATCCAGCCATAGTATTTTTCACTTACCCCATATATTACCATGAATACATACGGTGATCCACTGATATAGGAATACAGTCCTGCATAGGCTATCGCACCCGTAAAAGTGTACATAGCGAATTGTGTATTTTTAAGGATAGTAAAATAGCTGTTCGTAATTGCAGAAGGCCGAAGCGAAAATTCTGTATCAGGTTTTTTACTTTCTGGTAAATAAAAATACACAGCGATTAATATAATAGAGATAACGATAATGAGCATTCCAAAAATATATCTCCAACCCAAATAGGCAGTGATATAACCACCCAGTGTTGGTGCAATAATTGGAGATACCGCTACTACAAGCATCAATGTGGAAAACACTTTTGCATTATCTTCTACCGCAAAAAGATCTCTCACCATTGCCCTTGAAGCAACCATCCCTACACAACCACCTAATGCTTGAAAAAGTCTAAAAAGAATTAACCCATTTACCGATACAGTGGTTGCACAACCAATAGCGGCAATTGCATAAATTGCTAACCCAAAATACAGGGGTTTTTTTCTGCCAAATCTTTCGAGGAGTGGTCCGTAAATTAATTGACCAACAGAGATCCCAATAAAAAAGGATGATAAAGACAACATTACTGATGAAACAGATGTGTTTAAACCCTTTGCAATATCTGGAAATGCGGGGAGGTACATATCAATCGATAATGGACCAATTGCTGTTAAAAGACCCAAAATTAAAATGAGGTAAATCTGTTTCTGAGACTTCGGTGTATTCATGCTTGCTAAATCAGGCGCTAAGTTAAAGTCATCTTTTCAAATATCTTTCACTCTTCGGATGAAAAAACTCCCATGAATGAAGGAATTCTTGATAAGAATCAATTCTTTGCAAAGAAGTACCTTTTAATTTGCCTTCCAAACAAATGCCATCATAGTTCCAAAGGGATCCTGTATTTAGATCAATTATTGAATCAGCTTTCTTTTCAAAAAAATATGATACATGGTTGATACTTCTATTAAAAGAGTGAAAAGAGGCAGTATCATTTTCAAGTAATATTAATAAAGGAAAATTAGGCATGGAATCTTGAATCATTCTATCTTTCGCTAGTAAATTCCAATCATAAGTTTTAGCATTCAAATTGTTTTGAATTCCCAGAACCCATGATTTTTCTTTCCATGAAAGAGAATCTCTTTTCGTTAATTCACCTTTAGATTTTCCTCTATCATAAACGTCCATTTTTTCAAATTTTTCTGTAAACTTTTCATCTGGTTGTAATACAAACGAATTTTGATGTTGTCTGAACCAAACACTTAAACGCACTTGCTCGGATGTGATTTCGGTTAACTGATAACCTTTTAAAGGACCTGCAATACACTCACCAGTTGACTGTCTCCACCAACTTTTGGTAGTAGCGTCTTCAAACATGGCATTAAAATGGTCCATTCCTACTAATCGAAATGTTTCTAATTTATCGTTTACTATGGGGCTGTATACCCTACCGGTTCTGCAAACAGTACAGTATGTTACCATTATTGGAACCTCATTTATGGAATCACGTACTTGATGATGATAACCTATTAATTGAATAGGATAGGCTTTTGATACTTCACCAACTGAAACACCTATCACTAATTTATTAACGGGAATTTGATTTCTGGTTGCATCAAAAAAATATGTTTTTGTTGGCTGATAAAACATTTTATCTGCCTCCATGATAAAAGTAAAAACGTAGAAGATAATCAGATAAAGGACTAATAAACCAATTGAAATTATCTTATCTTTTTTCTTACCACTTCTTATGTATGTATAGAATGGGTAAAGGATTAATAAATAAGCAATGATTCTAATAATGTTTTTATTCGAGCCTAGAAAATAGGCTAATTCAATACTGTTGTTTCTTTGACTACCCGGCATCGGCATAATCAAATACACTCTTACACATTCGAAAAGGATTAAACATGCAAACCCAATATAAAGAATTGATTTTTTCATTGACTTAAATTTGACAATCAACTTTTAGATTAATGATCAAAACTTACCACCCTTGAAATTTTCCAATTCCCATTTTCATTCTTCCAGATCATTAAGAAACGGAAAGTGCCGATTTCTAATTTTCCATTCTCCATATGTTTAAATCTATGCTGACCAATTTCAATTGCACCAAATCCCTTAACTGGAATTACTTCTAAAGTACCCTTCACCAACTCTCTTGATAATTTATCTTTTCTGTCAAAAATGGATTGAAAGTTTGTAAATACTGTTTCAAAATTCAATAATCCACCATTATCTTGATACCATTCAAGATTAGTTGTAAAAAAAGATTTCATTTTAGGGAGATCCTGACGATTATAGGCATTGAACATGACACTATCAAGCTCTTTTATTTTATTGAATAATACTTTATCCTCAGCAACTACTTTTTGTTCATTTGTGAAACGGTATTCATGTCGGTTAATCCAATTAGTGGTACCCTTGAATTTTACATCCATTCTTATAATAAATGAATTCCCTTCAAGTTGATATTTGTGTCTGATGGTAGCTTCTTTTTTATCATTACCATCTACATCATCAAATTCAGTGATTAAAGTAAAATCTCTTGTGTTATTTTTTACAATGCTGATCACTTTTTCCTTGCCAAAATACTTACCAGATTCTTTTGTATAAGTGGTGTCTGTTGAATTGGCTTTTGGTTCATTTGGATAGGAATATGCTCTAATATAACCTGTTTTGTTGCTAGTATATCTGATGTCTATTTCAGCAGGCATGGTGTAGGCATTTGCGCTCGAATAATCTAAGTAGGTTAAAGTGCCTTTCCATTTGCCAACTGAACTCGATAGGGTAGTGATCTGAAAACTTACTTTTTTTGTTTGTGCAACAACACAATGGGCAGATATAATAAACAATAAAATAAATACTAAGCTTTTCATAGTTTTCATACTTTATGCATTAAAAGAAACTATACAATTTAAGGTTGTTTTTTGGATCTGATTTTCCTTTTATCTATTTCCCTTGTTTAATTCAGTTTCCTGAAAATTTTAACCAAGGCATCAGCAATCATCTGATATCCTTTATCTGAAGGATGCAGACCATCATAAGTAATATTCATTGATTCAATTGGATAGGGATATTCATCTGTTGCAGGATTGAAGGGCTTATCAATAAAATTGGGGTAAGAATAATTTTGATAGGTGCCAGTTGCCGAATCTTTTAATCTTTTAAATCTAATAAGCTGGGTATGGTCCATTCCTTTCTTATGATATAGATCTATCACTGCGATATGTTCATACTTAGCAATAGTAATGATCGCATTAGCGAATTCTTCAAGTTGTTGACCGCTTTTTGCTTTATAAGAACCATGGGCATTGTTATTATAATTATGGACATAAACGAAATCAACTCTTTGCATGGGAGTAATTAAAACGATACTAGCCTTATTATTAAGCGCATGTAATTTAGAAATGATTGTTTTAAAGGCTCCAAAAACGGTAGAGTTACCAGTATTATTTTCGTAATCTGAAAAATTACCTAATGGCTTTGAACTCCACCAGTCGTTTGTACCCAGAAAAACAGAGTAAAGATCTGCTTTTTGAATATCCAATTTTTCTATATCAGTTGCTATTTTTATGGCTGTCCAACCATTATACCCTTTATTGATGAAATGAAGATCAGGAAGCTTTTCAGTTACCCTGGTCATATAACCTTTTGTAAATCTGTTGCCAGCTTCATCGGGATGATCGTTCAAGTAAGTGATAGAGTCTCCTATTGCAACCCAGGTAATTTCTTTTTGGGTAAAAGAAATTTGTAAAATAAGTATCAGTGTAAATAGAATATTTTTTTTCATAAATAGCTTTCTTGTTAATTGAAGATATTATTTATAACTTAAGAAATATTATGCGCAAATCGTTCATTTTAATTCTGTTGCTCACACATATGGCAACAACCAGATCTGCCGGGCAAAAACTGGCAGACCTAACTAGGCTTGAAAAAAGCAACCTAATAGCAGATACCGCTGTACTTCAATTAATTTCTAATCAATTTGGCTTTACAGAAGGACCTGCTTCAGATAGGAAAGGAAATATATTTTTTACTGATCAACCCAATAACAACATTTGGAAATATGGGACAGATGGAAAGCTGTCTATTTTCTTAAAAAACGCAGGTCGGTCAAATGGAATGTATTTTAACAAAGAAGGCAATTTAATCACCTGTGCGGATGAGCATCATCAGTTATGGTTAATAAAGCCTAATGGAAAAGTAACTACATTGCTTGATCATTTTAGGGGATCATATTTTAACGGCCCCAATGATTTATGGATTAGTCCTACAAACGGAATCTACTTTACAGATCCCTATTATCAGCGTGATTATTGGGTTAAAAAATCACCTGAGATAGATAAACAAAATGTATATTATTTGCAGAAAAATAAATCGCCAATTATCGTAGCTGATGATCTTGTTCAACCAAATGGTATTATTGGAACAGCAGATGGAAAATTTATTTATGTGGCAGATATTGGGGCAAGCAAAACATATCGTTATCAAATTGCTGCTGATGGAAAATTATATGATCGAAAATTATTTGTACAAATGGGTTCGGATGGAATGACCATAGATGAAAAGGGAAATATTTATTTAACTGGAAATGGGGTTACAATCTATAATAGAGATGGAGTATTAGTAGAGCATATTGATGTTCCGGAAGAATGGACTGCAAATATTACATTTGGGGGAATACACCATGATAAATTATTTATCACAGCCTCAAAGTCGGTCTATACATTACAAATGAAAGTAAAAGGTGCTCAATAAAAAACAAGTATGATGAATAAACAATTGGGTTACATTATTTGCATTTTTGGTTTGATGGCTTTTATGCCAAATAATACTAAGAAACAGAAGGGATGGCTAAGTTTGTTTGATGGCAAGTCTTTGAATAACTGGAAAGTAGGTGAGAATGCTTCTACTTTTTCAGTAGATAGTGGAATGATCATTGTTCATGGAAGAACTGCCCATCTATTTTATGATGGCAATATTCAGGAGCACAGTTTTAAGAATTTTGAATTTAAAGCAGATGTAAAAACAATGCCTGGTGCTAACTCAGGTATCTATTTTCATACCCAATTTCAACAAGGCAGTTGGCCTAATAAAGGATATGAAGTACAAGTTAATAATTCACATACAGACTGGAGAAGAACGGGAAGTCTATATGGCATCAGAGACGTGAAAGAGCAGTATATTAAAGACAATGAATGGTTTACAGAATATATTAAAGTAGAAGGGAAGCGTGTAATCATTAAACTGAACGATAAAATCGTAGTAGATTATACAGAATCTGAAAATGTAAAATCAGAACGTGAACCGGATGATTCATTGCGGATTATTTCAAGGGGTACATTTGCGCTACAGGGGCATGATCCAAAAAGCATCGTATACTTTAAAAATATTATGGTAAAGCCTTTGGCAGATTAATTGATGATTTCATCATGAGTGCTTTTTATAAAATATATACGAAATGTCAAATAATCATTCTCGACGCGCTTTTGTGAAGCAAACTGCAACTGCCCTTGGTGCTTTCAGTTTACCTGCTTTATTGTTTGCACAAAAAGTTAATGATACTGCTAAAAAGAAAGTGGTTTGTGTAGGTGGGCACCCAGATGATCCGGAATCTGGCTGTGGTGGAACTTTAGCTGTATTACGAAAATACGGGCATGATGTAACCATCATTTATTTAACTGCAGGCGAAGCTGGAATCCCTGGAACATCTTCTGAAAAAGCTGCAGATATCAGGAAAAATGAGGCCATTAACGCTTGTAAAATCCTAGATGTCAAATATGTTTTTGCGGGTCAGATTGATGGAGATACTGTAATGAATAATGAGTGGTTACAAAAAATTCAGAAGATTATTTCAGATGAAAAACCAAATATTTTGTTTACTCATTGGCCCCTTGATTCACATAAAGACCATCAGGTTGCAAGTTTACTAGCGATACAAAGCTGGGTAAGATCAGGTAAGAAATATCATCTTTACTTTTTTGAAGTATGTACAGGAGAACAAAGCTTTGTTTTTCATCCTACAGATTATGTTGATATCTCAATAACTCAGGAACAAAAAAAACAAGCAGTGTATTGCCATCTCAGCCAGGACCCTCCGGGCATTTATCAATGTGGTCATGCTTCTATGGAAGAATTTAGAGGAAGAGAAATGGGTGTGAAAGCTGCTGAAGCATTTATCAGAATGAATGGGAAACTTGCTATTGGGTAAATAAGATCTTGACCAAAGTGAATAATATTTGCGTCATTAATATTTGTATAAAAAATTGCCATGAATGTTGATTTAAGAGGTGCTCGCATTTTAATAGCTGATGATGAATGGGCAAATATTAATGTATTGGAAAGTTCATTGTTAATGAAAGATTATTCGAATATTAGAACCACTATTTATTCGAGGGAAGTAATTTCTATAGTTCATGAATTAGAACAAGCAAAAAAATTATTAGAAGAAAAAATTGCTGCTGTTCAGGAACAAAATAAAACTTTAAAAGAGATTGCCTGGATACAGTCGCATGTAGTAAGGGCACCACTTGCTAGAATGATGTCGGCAATCTCTCTTTTCGATCTTGAAGATCAATTTAAAATCGACTACAAAGAAATCAGTACGCTCATACTGGATTCTGCAAATGAACTCGATAATATCGTGCGTGAAATAACGGAAAAATCAAATAAGGCACATTTATTGGAAGATTTGAATCAATAGTCTTTTTGTTAATGTTTTATTTTTAATTTGTTGATGGTAGCTAACATTAGCATATCGTACATCGAATTCATCATAAATGAAACAATCGGTAATGTTTTATCAACTGAACCAGCATTAAATGGTGGTTTGGGGTCGTATTCAAGGTCTAACATAACTGCTTGGGTAAATTTTTCTCCCATCAAATCGTTTATGATTGCCAAAGACATATCGATTCCTGCAGATACTCCAGCACTCGTCCAATATTTA
>JANYEA010000100.1 GCA_025363385.1 Bacteroidota bacterium
TACCCGGGTATTAATACAGCAATCTTTCTCAACTTGCCTGACTTTTTTGATTGTTTTTGTTTATAAAATAATCCTGCAATTGCAAACAGTAAAATATAGAGAACTGCTAATCCAATGAAAACAAATAAAATATATTGTATGGAATTATAAATTATCATAAGATTAATTTAGTCGGTATTTATAGATTTTAATGCAGCTTTCTATTGACCCACAAGAAATAGTGCCTGACATTTTTTTGTGATTTTAATTTGATTTATATTTTCGAATCTTGTTTCTCACTTTTAAAGCATACTTACGTAAGAAGGGCAAATATTTTCCACTTTTTAAATTATATAAAGCAGATTGTGAATCAAAAATCATTTCAAAATTTTCAGTACACAAAACCGGTTTCTTTGAAATCCTGTTAATCTCAATTGCTTGAGCCAATTCACTTTCTACAAATAACACATGTGGCTTAGAATTGTATGCTTTGGCTTTATGGGTACCATGACTGTTTGCCTTTTGACGCGCGGCCATATCAGGGAGATCCAGCATAACCAATTCATCATACTTTACATTATTTTCCTTGAGCCAGATTTCAGTTTCTTTTCGATACTTTTCTAGCCTTGAGGTAACAATGGTTCCTATTTTACTGCCTGGAATAAATAATGGCGCAGCATGCAAAATAAAATCTCTGTACTTTTCTCCATCGTCATTTTGTTCTGGTAACGGATCCACACATAAAACACCGTCGATATCGAAACAAGCTTTTTCTAATGAAGTATGGTTTAAAAAATTCCACTGAAAATATCTAGGAAGTGGTACCACTTCAAAATAATAGTCCACTACTTTTTCTTTACCAGGGATTACATAAACTGCACAATATTTAATATCGAAATCCGAAGATACAGATTGCAACTTTTCTTTCACTTCATTTAATGCAGATCCAGAAGCCACACTGTCATCCACCACTAGAATTTTTTTGAAATCTTTTTTATCGAAAAATTGGCTCCTAGCTCCTGCCTTATAAATATGGCCATTTAAGAAAGAATCGATATCAGTATATGGACGATTTAAATATAGAGCCAACAAATTTGCGGGCAACATTCCACTTCTAGGAACACCTACAATTAAATCAAAATCACGAGGTAGTATACTCAACCTTTTAAGAATAATTTTATTCAGGTCAGCTATGTTTCTGTATTCCATGATTTTTAATATAAATTTAAGAATTAAATTATGAAACGTAAGCATTCATTTGCTGGGTTACCTCGCAAATTATATTACTTACATTATTGATATTTGACTCAAGGTCTGCAGTTATCCTTTCTTCTATTCCTGAGCTTTCAATCATTTGTAAGTCTTTTTCGATTAAGACAATAGAATACATTGCCAGAACAGGTTTAATCCTATGTGCCGTTTTTTTAAGAGTGATAAAGTCTAGTTTTTGATAAGCCAGTTTAATTTCTTCGATGGCTACAGGTATATCATTTATAAATAGCTGGACCATTTTTTTAGTTTTACTAATATCACCCCTACAAAGCTTTTCAATCATTCCCAAATCGTATAGCTTTTCAAGTGGCGCTTCATATTTTAATAAAGTATTCATTTCGTTTATTTTCAAATTATATATATATTATCCTTATGCTATTCTTATGCCGACTAATTAAACATCACTAACATTTTGTTAATCAATAGGATATGAGTTTATGACTTAATTTAATTTCCGTATTTTAGAGACTTTTTCCACATTTTGGATTAAATGAGGCATAAATGTTTAGCCCATTTTGTAGAATTTGCTAATCTGGTGAATTACTGAGTTAACTGTAATCCAAATGTTTCCCTATATATATTCAGCACATTTTCAGCCATTGACTTCCAAGAAAAATGAGCTGCTCTTAATATCCCATATTTGATCATTTTATTTTTTAAAACCTCATTTTTATATACTTCAATCATTGCAGATGTGATTTCCTCAGATTTGTATGGGTCAACTAGTAAAGCTGCATTTCCTGCTATTTCTGGCATTGAAGAAGTATTAGATGTAATTACTGGTACACCACAGGCCATAGCTTCTATAATTGGTATGCCAAAGCTTTCTCTCAATGAGGGATAAAGAAACAATTGACTAAGACTATAAATAGCAGGTAAATCTTTATTATTTATATAACCAGTTAATACAATACTGTTTATTAAATCTGCATCTCCGATTTCAATGAGTAGCTTTTGAAGCTCGTCTTGATCATAATCTAGCATAACCAATTTCATAGCGCTACCTGTTTCCTTCAAAAAATCAGAAAACGCTTTCAATGTACCCTTTGTATTCTTTTTTGGGTGCGTATTACCCAAAAAGAAAAAGAATTGTTCAGGTAAATGATACTTTGTTTTAATCAGATCTAAAACTTTTTTATCAGTAATAGGCTTGAAATATTCACTTACCCCATTATATTCTGCACTTAGTTTCTTATAGTGTTTAAAATTGAAAAAATCTGAAATACAATCTTTTTCAAAATTGGATACGGTAATTATTTTTTTACTTTTTCGCATATTCAATGGCACAATTAATTTTCTATAGATATTACCAAACTTTTGATAGTTTGTACCTTTACCACTTATAATATTTAGTGCCGTACTTTCCAGATAGATAATATCATGAAGTGTAACTACTGATGGTACTTTACAAAAAACAGGAGCCGTATTACTTGTGCAGTGCAGAATTTCACATCCGAATTTCTCGGCGGCTCTCGGAAGTACAATCTGTTCCCATATTGGAAAAGAACTAGCTTCTAATTCTACAATTTTGAAATTAGGAGTATCCTCTAAGACTGTATTATCTTCATCTGGCCTAACAAAAATAAAATACTCATTTACCTTGTCAATCTGCTGAAGATTTCGAATAAGCTCTAAAGCTACCATATCCATACCATGCTTATTCTTTCTGAAAATTCGTTGTGCTTCAATTCCGATTTTCATTTTTTTGTTTTTAGTTGATTAATCATTAATTGCTTAATTTCTTCGTAAAGGAACTGAAGTTCAAGATTTTGGATTGTAGATTGCTACTTAGCATTTTTGTAGTAAAAACACTACAAACAAAAGGATTTCAGCAGAAAATATTACTACAGCAAATCAAAGGCATCCATAAACGTATTAGAAAGTTAAGATGATTAAACCTTCATTTTCGATTTCTACAAATTGGAATAAGTCCAATTACTGTAACTTTACCATATTCTGTAGATTCGTTTGTGATTCATGTTACTAACCGATTTTGAAACCATTTTACCATGGCAGATTATTCCATATATATTGTAGAAGAGGATCCATGGTATGGAGAAATACTAGCCTACCATTTGGGTCTCAATCCCGATTATAAGATTACCCGATTTGAAACTGGCAAGGAATGCCTTTCAAAAATGCATTTAAGGCCCGATTTGGTAACAATCGACTTTTCCTTACCCGACATGCAAGGGGATGAATTATTCAAAAAGATAAGGGAATCCAATCCGCAAATCCCTGTAATCATTATTAGTGCGCAAGAAGAGATTAATGTAGCGGTTAATCTATTGAAGATGGGGGTAAATGATTATCTCATAAAAGATGAAGCAACCAAGGATCTTTTATGGAATAGCATTGCACGTATTCGGGAAACGCAATCCCTAAAAAAGGAAGTTGCCTATTTAAGAGAAGAGCTTGGTCAAAAATTCTCCTTTCAGAATACCTTAATAGGGCAAAGCGAAAGCCTTAAAAAAGTCTTTACCATGATGGGTAAAGCAATTAAAACAAATATAAATATTTCAATTACTGGAGAAACCGGAACTGGTAAGGAAGTAGTTGCAAAAGCAATCCATTATAATAGTGATCGGAAAAAGAAAGATTTCGTAGCAGTAAATATGACAGCCATTCCAAAAGAATTAGTGGAAAGTGAACTATTCGGGCATGAAAAAGGAGCATTTACTGGTGCCATGGGCCGCAAAGCCGGGAAATTTGAAGAGGCAAATGGGGGTACTATTTTCCTGGATGAAATTGCAGAAATAGATCTAAACCTTCAAAGTAAATTACTTCGTGTTCTTCAAGAAAGAGAAGTGATAAGAGTTGGAGGAAATGAAGTAGTGAAATTAGACGTAAGATTAATTGTTGCCACACATAAGAATTTAGCAGAAGAGGTAAAAAAAGGAAATTTCCGAGAAGATTTATATTTTAGAATCATGGGGTTGCCAATTGATCTACCGCCTTTAAGAGAAAGAGGGGAAGATATTTTAATCCTTAGTAAATATTTTATTGAGAGCTTTATAAAAGAAAATAGACTGGGCCCCATACATTTATCACAGGGAGCCAAAGACAAATTGCTAAATCACTATTTCCCGGGTAACGTTAGAGAATTAAAAACAATTATTGACTTAGCTGTTGTGATGTGCGATAACAATGAAATAAAGGCAGATGATATTACCCTCACCTCATTAAAAAAAGATGACGTATTTATGGGTGAACAAAAAACCTTACGCGAGTATACTTGTGATATTGTAAAATTTTATCTTAAGAAAAATAACGATGATGTAATTGCTACATCTAAAATTTTGGATATCGGGAAGAGTACCATTTATAAGATGAAACAGGCAGGGGATCTGGAATAAGTTTAGAAAAGACACCCCATCACAATGTTTTTCACTTGGTATTCAAATCCCTGTTGCTAATTTTTAAGTAAACTGGAAAGAATCATGGCTATCAATTTAACTTTTTCCGAAGATCAATTAAACCGGTTATTCCCTTACTATATTCTTATTAATGAAGAACTGGTTATTAAATCAATTGGGCCATCAATAGAAAAAATATATCCTGGAATAAAAGAAACTCGTTTTTCTGAAATTTTTCAAATTGTAAAACCAATAATTCAACCTTTAAATTTTGAAACATTCAAATTGTATTCCAATCAAATACTTCTGATCCAATGTTTTAATGAAGAACATACCATCTTAAATGGAAAATTAAATTATATACCAGATACTAAACAATTATTATTTATAGGGAAGGAGCCTCAAGCTGAGCAGCATTTTCAAGAAACCCTGAAAATAAATCATGAAGAGGATCAAAAAATGGCACTCTTCCCTATTCAAAATCCTGACCCTTTAATTAGAATAGATTTTACTGGGAATATTTTACTCACTAATCCTTCAGCCGAAAAGTTAGCGTTTTTTATTTATGATGAAAAGTTTTATGCCAAAGAGGAAATGTTTAAACTGATTGCTAGTAAGATAGATCTTAGTTTAGATAGATGGGAATTTGATGCAACATCTGGAAATATTGAATTTACCTTTTCTTGCATTTCATTTAAGCAAGATGGCTATATTAATATTTATGGCAAAAATGTGAATCTATTAAAAAAAGATCAATTACAACTCGAACAACTATACTTAATTATTCAGCAAACTAAACAATCTATTGTAATCACAGATGAACACGCAAAAATTGAATGGATAAATAAATCATTTGAAAAAGTTACTGGATTTTCAATTGTTGATGCAAAGGGTAAAACCCCGGGCAGTTTAATGCAGGGACCAGATACCGATCCGGAAACTGTAAAATATATGCGTAGACAAATTCGGAAAGGCCGGCCTTTTTCTTGTGATGTATATAATTATACGAAAACGAATGAAGGTTATTGGGTAAGAATTATTGCACAGCCTGTTTTTGATAAGAAAGGAAATTTAGTGCAATATTTTGCGATTCGAGAAGATATTACGGAAGAAAAAAAATCCCAAGCTAAACTTCAAGAGGCAATCAATCGAATGTCATCGCTCATCACCAATTTACAAGCTGGAGTATTATTAGTAAATGATCAAGGGAAAATAGACCTTGTTAATACCCGTTTTTGTAAATTATTCAATATCCAAGAAGACCCTTCCCTTTTAATCGGATCTGAAAGCACTAAAATTACAGCTCACACTAAAGTATATTTTAAAGAACCCAATCTTTTTGCATCCAATATCAAACTTTATAAAGAAGAAAAAAAATTGGTTACAGGTGAAATATTAGAGATGGTTGATGGCAGGTATTTTGAAAGAGACTTTATACCCATTTGGCATGAAGATACTTATAATGGAAATTTATGGGTTTATACTGAAATAACTGAAAAGTTAAGTGCAGATAAAAAACTGGAAGATCAAAAAATATTTTACGAAGAAATATTAGATAATATACCCGCAGATATTGCGGTATTTGATAACCAGCATAACTATCTGTACATAAATCCAAAAGGTATCAGCGACCCGATACTTCGGAAATGGTTGATTGGAAAAAAAGATGAAGATTATGTACGGATTAGAAATAAGTCTTTATCAATTGTAACAGAAAGAAGGAAATTGTTTAACGATGTAATGAACTCGAAAGTTTTAAAAAGCTGGGAAGAGGAATTAAAACAAGCAGACGGTTCTATTCATCATGTTCTTAGAAATATGTACCCCGTGTTAGATGATAGTAATCAAGTGAAATTGATTATTGGATATGGGGTAGACATTACCTATACTAAAAAAGTATTAACCCAGATCGAAGAGAGTGAAAAAAAATATCGTGATGTAATTGAAAATTCACAAGCATTAATAACCACTCATGACATGAATGGAAAACTATTAACTGCAAACCCAATTGTGGGTAAAACTTATGGATATACAGATGAGGAATTTATTGGTCATTCTATTACAGAATTCATGCCTGAAGAAGAACGTGCTTTCTTTCATAACCGGTACATGCTGAATATTAAAACTGAAAAAAAAATAAATGGTATTTTTAAGGTTATAAACAAAGATGGCTCAATTACCTACACTTTATTCAATAATTTCTTAAAAGAAGAACCCGGTATTGAGCCCTATGTAATTGGGTTTGCAGTTGATATTACGAATAGGGTAAAAGCAGAAGAAGAATTAAAAAAAGCTCAAAAAATTACAGAGGAGCTAGTCAGAACCAAGCAAAATTTTTTGGCTAATATGAGTCATGAAATCAGAACTCCAATGAATGCCATCATGGGAATGACCAATCAATTAAGTAAAACAGTTCTTACAAAAGACCAGCATTATTATATTGATATCATACAAAATGCATCATCCAATTTATTACATATACTAAATGAAATCCTAGACTTATCAAAAATTGAAGCTGGTAAACTTTCATTAGAAAATATTGGGTTTGAACCCAAACTGATCATTAGTCAGGTTATGCAGGTTATGAAACACAAATCTGAGGAAAAAGGCTTGTTATTCACGAATTCGTTTTGTGATTCAAGATTAGCTGAAGTTTTAATCGGCGATCCTTATCGCTTAAACCAAATCATGCTTAACTTAGTGTCGAATGCCATTAAGTTTACTGAAAATGGAAACGTTGATATTAGTTGCCAAGTTATTGCCGAAACTGCAATAGAACAAACAGTGAAAGTATCGATAAAAGATACCGGTAAGGGAATGGCAGAAGATTTTACAAAAAGTTTATTTAAAAAATATTCACAAGAAGAAGGTTCTATTTCGCGCGTGTATGGTGGAACCGGCTTGGGCATGAGTATTTGCGAGGAGCTGGTACATTTGATGAATGGCACAATACATGTAGAAAGCAAAAAAGGAATCGGAACCATTGTTACATTTGAAATCCCATTCGGTAAAGGTAACAGAGACCAAATTCTAGTAAAAGAAATCACACAATTAGATACTAGTATTTTAAAAGGCAGAAAGATACTGATAGCAGATGATTACGAAATTAACAGGCTAGTTGCAACCACCATATTAAATGATTACGATGTTATATCTGTTGAAGCAAAAAATGGAATGGAAGCTATTGAAGCTATCGAAAAAGAGTCATTTGATTTGGTATTGATGGATGTTCAAATGCCCGAAATGGATGGAATAGAAGCTACTAATATCATTCGAAAAAGAATCAGTAAAACAATTCCCATAATAGCCTTAACGGCATACGCATTAAAAGGCGATGATGCCAAATTTATTGATGCAGGGATGAATGATTATTTGTCAAAACCTTTCGAAGAAAACCAATTATTAGAAATATTAATCAGGTGGATTAAGAAAACAGGAACAATTGAATCCAAAGAGATCATAATTCCAAAAACATCCCTTGAAACCTATGCAAGTATCAGCCAGAAAAGTGTACCATTATTTGACCTCACTAAATTACAAACGATATCAAGGGGCAATATGGATTTCATAAATAAAATGATTGCTTTATTTATTGAAACAACACCAGTTTGTATTGTTGACATGAAATTAGCATATGTAAATAATGAATTTGATAAAGTCAGAAAAATTGCCCACAGGATTAAACCATCAATTGATAATTTAGAAATAGTTAGTCTTAAAAACGAAATTAGAGAAATTGAATTAAACGCAGAAACGTATCAAAAATCCGAGCAACTGGAGCGTTTGATTTTAAAAGTTGAACTGGTATTGAATGAAGTATTCTCAAATTTAAAAACAATTGAAAAATAACCTACTTTGTATTACAAGTTGAGTTTTTAATAAAACTGTAGCCACATTATGGTTTTAAATCAATTTTTACCAACACCAATTCTTTGTGAATTTATTAGGGTTTACAGAGTAGTACATTGCGTTTTTGAAAACACAAATAATATTCCTTTTAAACCTTACCCTCCTAAGCCAGAACATTGTTTAAGTTTCTATCCCAGAGATACAGAAATTGTAAATTATACAAAGAGCGGCAAATCAAATTTAAACCTAAAAGCTGTTATAATAGGGCAGCAAACTGAAGTTACCAATAGGCATATAGGGAGGGATTTTTTATTGGTTCAAGTTGTTTTTAAACCAGGTGCTCTTTACCGTTTATTAGGCATTCCCTCTTCCGAGTTAACCAATTGTTATATAGATGCAGAAACCCTATTCCCTGCTCAATTAATTAGAGAAGTTAATGAGCGTTTAGTGGAAGCAGGTATTAATTATAAAGAAATGATACAGATTATGAATTCATTTTTCCTAAAGAGAATGAGTCATTTAAAAAAGGACTCACATCAAATTGATAAGATCAGTAACTTAATTCTCATGTCAAATGAAACTTACAGTATTGAATGGTTGGCTAAAGAATCCTGCCTAAGTTTAAGGCAGTACGAAAGAAGGTTTTTAGAACGTATGGGCGCAACTCCAAAATATTTCAGCAAGGTGGTAAGATTTGAAAATGCGTTTCGTATGAAAAATAAATTTCCACAGTTAGACTGGCTAACCATAGCAGTTCATTGCGGATATTACGACTATCAACATCTTGTAAAAGACTATAAGGAATTGACTTTACAAAGCCCTATTGAATTTCATCTTCTTGACCTATCCTCCCCTGAGAGAAAATTTGGAGAAGCCGACACCTATTAAAATGTCGTTTTTTTACCAGTAGGCATTATCAGTAACCATTCATATTTGCATGATACTAAAACAAATCACATGCAAAGAAGAAATTTTTTATTTACAGCAGCAGCAAGTATTCCTGCATTGGCTTTGGGCTCTACTTCAAAATCAGTACCCAAACAAACCGAAAAAGGATTAGTTACAAAAGCTACTGAAAGCAGGTTTAAGGAAAAAACCATCTTAGGTGGAAAAAACCCGAATGATATTAAAGTCTCTTCAAAAGACACAAACGGTGCACTTTCCATTTTTGAATATTCTGGTTTTGAAAAAGGAGGCCCCCCATTGCACTATCACTTAAATCAAGACGAAATATTCTTTATCGTGGAAGGTGATTACCTCTTTCAAGTAGGTGAAGAAAAACACAATTTAAAAAAAGGAGATACCATTTTTCTCCCAAGAAATGTACCCCATGCATTTGCTCAATTATCTGAAACTGGAAAAATGTTCTTTCTATTTCAACCTTCTGGAAAAATGGAAGACTTTTTTAGAGCACTTGGTGGTCTTACCACTGCCCCTAGCCCAGAACAAGCCGGAAAAATTTTCGCTGATCACGACATGAAAATAGTTGGCCCGCCTTTACTATTTTAGAGAATTAAAAATGTTCTCAAAAGAAAGGGCTTTCCCCAAATAGCCATTAGCGATAGAATCTATCTAATGCTAGTGGCTATTTGCACAAGCAACACATAAAGAACATTTTACCTTAGAATATATCACTAAGAAAAAAACTTAGTTTTGAAATAATATTCAATTAATAATTTCATTCAAAAATATAAATGAAAAGGATTCATTCCATTGATATAACCAGGGGAATTGTAATGATTATCATGGCACTCGATCATGTTCGTGATCTATTGCATGTGAATTCTATTTTGCAAAGCCCAACTAATTTAGCTACCACTACTCCATTTTTATTTTTCACAAGATGGATCACATATTTGTGTGCGCCAATCTTTGTTTTTTTAGCCGGATCATCCGCATTTCTTTCTCTGAAAAGAAAAAAAGAACTAGCAGAAACAAAAAAACATTTACTAAAAAGAGGTTTGTTCTTAATTATTCTTGAATTCACAGTAGTAAATTTTGGTCTCTATTTTGACACTGGTTTTCATACTTTACTTTTTGAAGTGATAGCAAGTACTGGATTTGGATTGATCATATTGAGTTTGCTTTTACAATTATCAGTCAAGCATATTGGATTTATTGGTATAGGTATCATTTGTCTGCACAATCTTGCACCCCTTGTTCCATTTTCAGAAACCTCTATATTAAAGGTTATTTTAATGCCTCTATTTAGTCCTACTGCTTTTCCGCTTTTTGCTGGAAAAATTTTCATAGTAGGTTACCCTCCTATTCCATGGCTAGGTATTTTATTTTTGGGTTTTGCGATGGGTCATATTTTTGAAATACCCGAGCATCGACGCAACTCAATATTAAAAAAAATGGGGATGATTGCAATAGCTGGTTTTATTTTTATCCGCTTTATCAATATCTATGGAGATTCCACACAATGGGCATCACAACAAACTATAGCACTTACGATAATGTCTTTCTTGAATATCACAAAATACCCACCATCACTCCTTTTTTGTTTAGCTACTTTAGGTATCATGTTTTTTATCATTGCATATTCTGAAAACAACAATAGTAAGATTAAAGAGATTATATCCGTTTATGGCAAAGTACCATTGTTCTATTTTATAGTTCACTTTTACGTAGTGCATTTGATGACCGTTTTCATTTTATTCCTGCAGGGTTTTCATTGGAAACAAATGGAATTTTCTACCGGAACCTTTGGCAGACCCAAAGGAATGGAAAGCGGATTACCCCTATGGGAAATTTATATCATCTGGATGGCTGTTGTGGTTTTATTATACCAACCCTGCGTTTGGTATGGGAAACATAAATTCAACAAAAAATATTGGTGGCTTAGTTACCTATAATTATTTGTTGGAGAAATTTGGAGTAAGACTGAAATAGTACTTGCATTTCTTAATATGGATCTGTACGTTTATCTCATAAATACTCCGTTATATGCATATTGGATTTTTCAAAACAGCTTTGATATCTATCACAATTTTGATTGCATTTACTGCAAATGCACAATCAAAATTGTTTGTGCGCGTATATGATATCAATGGCAAAAAAAAATAAGGGAACTGTTATTGCGATTTCAGACAGTACTCTGCAACTTGGCAAATCCAACAGCATCATTCCTGTTAAAAATATTGGCTTTATCAAAACAAAACATTCCTTCGGTCATAATATCCTCTTAGGCTCAGCTATTTCTGGTGGTATTTTTGCAACTGTAATGGCAATTGGCTCAACCGATAAAGGAGGCTTTATAAGTTGGACATTTACAGAGGGGATTGCTGCAGGGTTATTGGCGGGTGCTATTTACGGACCTATAATTGGAGGCATTTCTGCTATTTTTAAGAACAATACTACATTCCCAATCAATGGCAGAGAATCAAATTGGAACGAATTTAAACACTACTATCTGGGTTATAAATAATCTGTAGAAGTAAGTTTTGCTTTTATTGGAAATAAAATCCCAAATAAATAGAACCTGTTAATCTTACAACAAGTTCCCCCTTATTCGTAATAATACTGAGCTCTTACTTTTTTAGTTTTATGTTTTTAAAACCTAAAGGAAAATCATGAAACAAATAATACAGATTTCAAGTATTGGCATTCTATTATTCAGTTGTTTAAATATGAGTTGCAACAATAATGAACCATTAAAAACTGAGAATATAGAAACCATTAAAGAAGCAAATATCGATTATAAAAGTAAAAATGTTGATAATTTGCAAGCGTCTTACAAAGGGGAAGTTACTGCTAAATACAAAGCTTATTCCGAAAAGGCTGAATTAGGAAAATCTGTTCCTGAAATAAAACCTGATTATACAGTTAATACAACAAAAGAAAATTTAAGTAACGATATCAACGGAGAATTATATGAATTTAACACTATGTATCCCGACTTTTTACAAGTTGCCGAAAAAGCAGGTAGCAAATCCTCTGTAACAAGTTTAAGCAATGCATTTAAAACTGAAAAGAAGCATATGTTTTTTTATGAGAAAGCACTTGGAGATATAAATAGTAATACTTTAATGACACGCCCATCTGAATATTTCATTTGCCCTTCTTTTGGTAATACTTACGAAAATGTACCTCCAGGTCATTGCGATTTTTGCAATACTTTAGATAAGGAATTTATTAAAATTGATTAAAATACTAATTGCGAGATGCAATTTTTCAGGCTAATTTCCCATCGAATTAATTCAATTCCATATTCTTTAACCAGTTTAGAACAATCCATAACTGAATATCCTGGTCGTTTTGCGGGAGTTGGATATGCGCTTGAAGGGATTGGTCTTACATCACAACGTTTACCCCCTCCTTTAGCAATCGCAGTTGCAAAATCAAACCATGAGGTTACACCAGTATTGCTATAATGATATATACCATAGTGCGCATTACCCAATTCGATAGATTCAATTATTTTAATAATGGTATTCGCAAGATCAGCAGCATAAGTAGGTGAACCAATTTGATCACTCACCACATTTAGTTCCGAACGATCATTCATTAAGCGCAACATGGTTTTCACAAAATTATTTCCGTGCACACTATATACCCAAGATGTACGGATTACAATTGTTTCTGCACAGTTAGATAATGCCAGTTGTTCACCCATCCACTTGCTGTATCCATAATAATTGATAGGCCTTGTTTTTGTGTCTGTTGTATATGGAGAAACCCCATTGCCGTCAAACACATAATCTGTTGAAATGGTTATCAGTTTTGCGTGAATCTTTGCGCAATACTGGGCTATTAAACCAACTGATTCTGCATTCGTTTTGTAAGCCAATTCATTTTCCAGTTCTGCCTTATCTACTGCTGTATAAGCCGCACAATTCACAAAATAATCGGGATGGTATTTTTCAAAGAAAGGAGCAATCGTTTCGGGTTTCGCTAAATCCAATTCTTCTCTTCCCGTAAACAAAAATTCAAAACTATCTTTTATAGTGCCTGCAATTTGTAAAATTTCCCAGCCTAATTGACCATTCTTTCCTGTTACAACGATTAGTGGCTTTGACATATCTATCAATTTAATAGAAAAAAAGGGCTGATACGGAATACCGACACAGCCCTTCAATAAAATAATTAAACTATTTGGTAATTAGTGACTCACAAATTCTTTAGGCTGTTTAGACCATTCTTCTTTTGGGAGAGATTTAAAATACTCATAGGTTTTTTTCAATCCCTCTGCCCTATCAATTTTCGGTTCCCAGCCCAGTAAAGTTTTTGCTTTTGTAATATCAGGTTTACGTTGTTTGGGATCATCGATAGGAAGATCCTTATAAATAATTTTTACAGATGAACCCGTTAGTTTCAATACTTCTTCAGCAAAGTCTTTCAAAGAAATTTCGTTAGGATTGCCAATATTCACAGGCATCGTATAATCGCTCATTAATAAACGATAAATACCTTCAACAAGATCATCTACATAACAGAAAGAACGGGTTTGACTACCATCACCAAATACGGTAAGGTCTTCACCTCTCAAAGCCTGGCCTATAAAAGCAGGCAGGGCTCTACCATCGTTGAGGCGCATTCTTGGACCATAGGTATTAAAGATTCGAATGATTCTTGTTTCAACTCCATGGAAAGTATAATATGCCCTAGTAATGGATTCCATAAAACGCTTGGCCTCGTCGTATACACCTCTTGGG
Organism: Bacteroidota bacterium; assembly: GCA_025363385.1. Classification (GTDB taxonomy): domain Bacteria; phylum Bacteroidota; class Bacteroidia; order Chitinophagales; family Chitinophagaceae; genus Sediminibacterium. The sequence goes on from JANYEA010000100.1 coordinate 14,114, forward strand.
CCAACCGGATTTACATTACCCCAATATTCTTCCGTTTGAGGATGAACATTCGGATCGCCATATACTTCACTTGTGGATGCAACCAGCATACGTGCACCTTTGGCTTTTGCAAGACCTAAACAATTATGAGTACCTAAAGCACCCACTTTCAAAGTTTGAATAGGAATTTTTAAATAATCGATAGGGCTAGCAGGTGAAGCAAAATGCAAAATATAATCTAGCTGTCCGGGAACATGAATATATTTAGAAACATCATGGTGATAGAATTCGAAGTCTTCTAATTTAAACAAGTGCTCGATATTTCGAAGGTCGCCTGTAATTAAATTATCCATCGCTATCACGTGATAACCTTCATTAATAAAACGATCACAAAGATGTGAACCCAGGAAGCCTGCGGCTCCAGTAATCAAAATTCTTTTCTTAGACATAATTGATTTGTTTTAAAGTCTACCAACACTTTCATAATGATAACCCATCTCTCTGATATGATTTACATCAAAAAGATTACGTCCGTCGAATATTACTTTGTTCTTCAATTTTGATTCTATGATCTCAAAATCGGGTGTTCTAAATTCGCTCCACTCTGTAGCAATAATTAAAGCATCTGCACCAGCAAGGGTGCTATATTGATCTGCTGCATAGTTTACTTTATGTCCTAATACACCCTGAACATTTGGGATAGCTTCAGGATCATAAGCGGTAACTGTTGCACCAGCATTGATTAAAGCATCAATAATATACAAAGCCGGAGCTTCCCGAATATCATCTGTATTTGGTTTAAACGCCAATCCCCAAAGTGCGAAATGTTTGCCCTTTAAATCGTTATTGAAATATTTGTTTATTTTAGGAATTAAGTGGAGTTTTTGTAATTCGTTTACATCTTCCACCGCTTTTAAAATCTGAAAATTATAACCGACCTCTTCAGATGACATGATCAATGCCTGAACATCTTTAGGGAAGCAACTTCCACCATAACCAATTCCAGGAAATAAGAAACGGCGACCAATACGATCATCGCTGCCAATACCCTTGCGAACCATATCCACATCAGCACCCACTTTTTCGCAAAGTTGTGCTACTTCATTCATAAAAGAAATTTTAGTAGCAAGGAATGAATTGGCAGCATACTTAGTAAGTTCTGATGATTTCTCATCCATAAAAATTACTGGATTACCCTGACGCACAAATGGTGCATACAACTCCCCCATTACTTTTCTAGCACGTTCAGATTTTGTTCCAATAACAACCCTGTCTGGTTTCATGAAGTCGTCTACAGCTACGCCTTCTCTTAAGAATTCCGGGTTACTAACTACATCGAATTCACCTTTAAAATTGGCAGCCACAGCAGCATGTACTTTTGCAGCGGTTCCAACAGGCACCGTACTTTTATCAACAATTACCATATAATGCGTAAGTATCTTTCCTAAATCATTGGCAACACCCAAGATATATTTCAAATCGGCAGATCCATCAGCACCAGGAGGTGTTGGTAATGCTAGAAATACAATTTCTGCATCCTTAATACCTTCTTCTAAATTGGTTGTAAATTTCAAACGCCCTTCTTTAGTGTTCCGTAGGAATATTTTTTCCAACCCTGGTTCGTAAATGGTGATCTCTCCATTCGACAATTTGGTTACTTTTTTAATATCAATATCTACGCAGGTTACTTTGTTACCCGTTTCGGCAAAACAGGTTCCTGTTACAAGTCCTACATATCCTGTACCGACTACTGCAATTTTCATATTTAGTTATTTATAAAGTTTAAAATACTATTGGTAATATAAGAAAGTTGGTCTGTATCTAGTTCAGTGTGCATGGGTAATGAAATCACTCTTTCTGTTAGCCAGTCGGTTACTTTCAAATCTATTTCCGGCAAATTAAAAGCACTAAACATTTTTTGTTTGTGACCCGGTACTGGATAATAAATCATGGAAGGAATCTTTTTCTCAGCTAAATAAGTATTCAAAGCATCTCTGTTAACTCCTTTCAATTGTAAAGTGTATTGATGGTAAACATGTGAACTATATTCTGCCACGAATGGAATGGTGATTTTTTCATTGTCTGCAAAAGCTGCGTTATAAAAAGCTGCAGCCGACTGTCGTGCACTGATATAATTGTCTAGTTCTTTCAATTTGATGTTCAAAATCGCTGCTTGAATAGAATCTAATCTAGAATTACAACCTACCATTTCGTGATAATAGCGTGTTTGTTGTCCGTGATTTGCAATCATTTTCATTTTATGTGCAAGCGCTGCATCGTTTGTAAATATGGCACCACCATCACCAAAAGCTCCCAGGTTTTTACTCGGATAAAATGAGGTGGCTCCTACAGTTCCAATGGAACCCGTTTTTTGTGTAGTACCATCAGCAAATCTATAATCACAACCAATGGCTTGTGCATTGTCTTCTATCACATACAAACCAAATTCCTTAGCTATTGCCATGATTTCCTCCATGGGCGCTGCATGGCCGTATAAATGCACCGGTACAATAGCCTTGGTTTTTGCTGTAATTGCCTTACGAACAGATGTGGGGTCTAAACAAAATGTATTAGGATCCACTTCTACAAAAACCGGTGTTAATTTTAATAAAGCCACCACTTCAGTAGTTGCGATATAGGTAAATGAAGGTGTAATTACTTCATCCCCAGGTTGCAGATCAAGTGCCATCATAGCAATCTGAAGTGCGTCAGTTCCATTAGCACATGGTATTGTAAATCCTGAACCTTGATAATTATTTAAACTTGTTGTAAACTCTTGAACAGCTTTACCATTGATATAAGAAGCTGTGTCTAAAACTTCATGAATGGCGGCATCCACTTCTGCCTTAATTTTTAGATACTGTTGTTTGGTATCTACCATCTGAATTGGCCGCATACTAATAGATCTTAATGATAAGCAAATCTACGAGAAAATATAACAAATTAAGATTCATAATTATCTGAAATAAGCTAAAGTTTATTACGTTATTTTGTAAATAGAAATCTTCCATTGAAAATACTCTATCAACTCTTTGTTTTCTTATACCCCAAAGCTGCTTGGTTATTAGGTTTGAAAAACGAAAAAGCTAAGAAATGGGTTCGGGGTAGAAAAGGGGTCTTTAAAAGCCTCGCTAATTATTTCTATCAACAAAAGGCCCCAGTTATTTGGGTTCATTGTGCTTCTTTAGGCGAGTTTGAACAGGGCAGACCCATTTTAGAATCCCTTAAAAAGGCTTATCCGCATTATAAAATATTGCTTACTTTTTTTTCACCTTCCGGTTATGAAGTTCGCAAAAATTATCCCAAAGCAGATTTCATCTCCTATCTCCCCATGGACTCGTCTAAAAATGCGAATCGTTTTTTTAATATTGTACAACCCAGCCTCATCTTTTTTATTAAATATGAGTTTTGGCATTATTACTGTAAAGAAGCCGAAGAAAGAAAAATACCCCTCCTACTGGCATCTGGAATTTTTAGAGAAGACCAGATCTTTTTTAAATGGTATGGTAGTTTTTACAAAAATATACTTTTCAATTTTAGTCATTTTTTTGTTCAAGATGCGCAATCAGCTAATCTTTTAAACAAGCTAGGGCTCGCAGAGAAAACGATCATTAGTGGTGATACCAGATTTGATAGGGTTTTAGAAATCGAAGCTGCATTTGAACCTATACCCTTAATTGAAACCTTTTGCAAAAATGCCATCACTATTGTAGCAGGAAGTACCTGGACAGAAGATGATGAAGAACTCGATCATTTCATTAATAATCATCCTGATATCAAATGTATCATTGCTCCACATGAAATTGAAGCTGAAAGATTGAAGGAATGTCTTTCACTTTATAAGAGATCTATGCTTTTTTCGGAATATAAAAAACGATCCATTGAAGATGTCATAATCGATCCCCAAGTTTTGATCATCGATAATTATGGAATGCTGACAAGACTATATCAATATGCAAAAATTTGCCTTGTAGGCGGAGGTTTTGGAGGCGATGGTGTTCATAATGTACTGGAAGCAGCTGTATATGGTAAGCCTGTATTGATTGGACCAGTTTATGAAAAATATATGGAAGCGGTTGATCTGGTTGAAAATGGAGGATGTATTGCTGTTGAAAATGCTTTAGAGATGGAAGAAATATTAAAGCAATTATTAGATCCAGAAAATCCACTTTATCAACAGTCTGCTACCGCGGCAAAGGTATATGTGTCTGCAAATGCTGGGGCAACCAATAAAATTTTAGCCTATGTTCAGGCAAACCTTCTTTTAACCAATTGATCAAAGTGTTCCACCGCTATAGAAGCATCTTTCCAACCCAATTTTAATTTTAATTCTCTTTCAATCCAGTACTGTGCTTCCGGAAAAATATTAAAGCCATTAATGGTTTTTAAACTTCTTTCATACATCATTTCATCTCCCCTGAATAATTCATTGATAAAAAGATAACGATCATTAATTCCTATTGCTTTTTTTAGATCCCGAATGGGTGTTTCATTAAATCCCTGAGCAACTTCCCTTTCTTTTTGTTTCAATTGATCATTAACGCTGAATGCTTCATTTGATATCACATCATTCAACTCCATTTGTTCTTTAACTACTTCCTTTTCAGAAACCTTTTTCATTGCTCCAGGGTCTGAAATAGGCATCTCAGTATTGATATCGAATAACCAACCACTCAACTCCTCATTTTTCTTTGTTGCCCCTTTAGATAAGGGAGAATTGGTCATTGAAATGGATTGTATGCAGGAATTATTGAGTAATAAATCCATTACTGATACTGAGCTACTAGATGAGTGGGCATTTTTTTGCTGTTGCAATTCAGCCATTATCATCTGTGTTGTAGCCAATAAACTATCGGATTCAGCTTGCTGAACAAATTGTTCCCTTAGTTTATCGATTAGTATACCCACTCTTTCCATTGGATGTAATACATTTGATGTGTTAAAATGTAAGCGAGTCTTTTCTGAAACGAATTTTATTATCATTTATTTTATAGGATGTTTATAGAACCGAATATATCCGGGGAACGGAGGGGATGGGTGGAAGTGATTTGCGGAAGTATGTTTAGTGGCAAAACAGAAGAGTTATTGCGCCGTTTGAAAAGAGCCAGGATTGCAAATTTAAAAGTAGAGATTTTTAAACCTGCGATTGACACCCGTTACGATGAAACACAGGTGGTGAGCCACGATTCAAATAGCGTTCAATCAACCCCCATAGAAAATTCACAAACAATCCTGCTCTTAACTGAGGGTGTAGATGTGGTTGGGATAGATGAAGCGCAATTTTTTGATGATCAAATTATCTATGTCTGCGAACAATTAGCTGCAAAAGGAACCAGGGTAATCGTAGCGGGCTTAGATATGGATTACAAAGGCAGGCCTTTTGGACAGATGCCCAACTTATTAGCTATTGCAGATTATATTACAAAGCTTCACGCAATTTGTGTGCAATGTGGCAATATCGCAAGTATCTCCCATAGGAAATCTGCAGTTGGACCTCAAGTATTACTAGGAGAAAAAGATGTTTATGAACCCCGTTGTAGAAAATGTGTACATGAAAAACCATAACCCTATTTTAGCCCTGGTAAAAAAAGAATTACTGCTCGAAACACGCCAGCAGTATACCTTATATGGTATTTTTCTTTATGTAGCTTCTACTATTTTTGTAGTGTATTTATCGATGGGGCAACCAGAAGACAAGGTGTGGAATGGCCTTTTCTGGGTGATTCAATTATTTGTTTGTGTGAACGCCGTAGCAAAAAGTTTCCTTGCAGAAAGCCGTGGAAGAATGCTTTATTTCTATTCCATTGCAGGCGCCAAAGATTTTGTTTTGTCGAAACTCATTTTCAATAGCATCTTAATGCTTGTAATGAGTTGTATCAGTTTGGCCATATTTACCCTTTTATTGGGCAACCCTATTGAATTTGGGTTTAGATTTTTAGGTATAGCTTGCCTTGGCGGAATCAGCCTCAGCCTTGTATTTACATTTTTAGCAGCTATTGCCGCTAAAGCACAACAACAATCAGCATTAATGGCCATCATGGGTTTCCCCATTATTATCCCGCAACTACTGCTATTAATGAAAATTTCTACGGCCGCATTTTCTGCCGTAATTCAAGCTGGTTTATTACAGATGGTATTTTTACTGGTAGGTCTAGATATCTTAGTGGTAGCCCTAGCTATTATTTTATTTCCTTTTCTTTGGAAAGATTAATTGTTAATTCTCAAAACGTAAGTGCCTTACAGTTTGACCATTATTGATCAATTGCTTTAAAGAATCGATTCCGATCTTGAGGTGTTTTTCAACATATTCTTCGGTTACTTTCTTATCGCTTGCTTCGGTTTTAACACCATCTGGAACCATGGGCTGATCGCTCACCAATAACAAAGCACCCGTAGGAATTTTATTAAAAAATCCCACGGTAAATATAGTAGCGGTTTCCATATCAATGGCGTAAGCACGAACTTTTGTGAGGTATTCCTTAAATGCCTCATCATGCTCCCAAACACGCCTATTGGTGGTATACACCGTTCCTGTCCAATAATCTACCTGATAGTCTCTTATAGTTGTTGAAATCGCTTTTTGAAGTGCAAATGCCGGCATGGCGGGAACTTCTGGTGGGAAGTAGTCGTTTGAAGTACCCTCACCCCTAATTGCGGCAATGGGCAATATCAGATCGCCGAGTTTATTTCTTTTTTTCAATCCCCCGCATTTGCCTAAAAACAAAACAGCATCTGGTTCTATAGCAGTTAATAGATCCATTATTGTTGCGGCACCGGGGCTGCCCATTCCAAAATTGATGATTGTAATACCATTAGCAGTGGCGCATTCCATGGGACGATCTTTTCCTATGACAGGCACATTATTCCATTCAGCAAACATATTTACATAGTTTGCAAAATTGGTTAGCAAAATGTATTTCCCAAAATTCTCAATTGATTCACCAGTATATCTTGGCAGCCAATTCTTTACTATCTCTTCTTTCGTTTTCATAATTCTGCTTTTAGTGCTTCTTCAGGAAGTATCTTTGAAAAAGTTAATTGGCTAAAATACAAAAAATCAAATCAGTAAACAACCTAATGATTAAAATTGATTATCCAAGTCCAGCATTCCGAACCAAAACAGAAGATGGAAAGGATTGGTTATTCGATACATTTAGAAAACGCTGGATACAAATTACCCCTGAAGAATGGGTGCGTCAAAATTTTTTGCAATGGCTGGTTCAAAAAAAAGGAATTCCTGCTTCACTAATTGCAGTTGAAAAGGAAATCAAAGTGGGGGAACTCAGAAAAAGGTGTGATATCGTAGTTTATAAATCTTCTATCCCCTGGATCATTGTGGAATGCAAAGAAATGGATGTAAAGCTAAACGAAGCTGTTATTAAACAAATTCTCAATTATAATATTTCTTTAAGGGTGCAATATCTGATCATCACTAATGGATCAGATACTTTTGCCTTTGAATTGAAGGATGGCAATATTGAAATGCTATACGAAATACCAGGTTTTGAATAATTCAAACTGAGCAACACAACCAATTACAAAATTCCCATTATGCGTTTTAGTCTAACTTTTTCATTATTACTTGTCTGCTTTATTTCAAACCATACCTTACATGCACAGATCATCAGCATTGATAAATCTGACACTTCCGATTATGTGAAGAAACCACAATTCAATTTTAATTTTAGTACTGGGCTAGAAGTAGATAAACAACAGACCACACTCTGGGATGCCACCAATACAGCAGAAATGATGTTGCAAAAAAACAAAGATTTATTTTTATTTGCAGCGAGTTACCGATTCACTTATAACGGACCAGATGATATTCTAAATGCCGGTTATTTTCATCTTAGATATAGAAGTCATTATAAAGATAAATTTCAGCCCGAACCATTTATACAATATCAATGGGACAATAAGCGTGGGCTAGAAATGCGCGCCATCGCAGGAGCAAATATCAGGTACAATATGTGGAAGGGTGATAAGCTAGAATTCAATGCAGGGTTAGGTTTGATGAATGAAATTGAGCGATGGAATTTTGACGGGGTTGATTCAAATAAAATACCGAGCACCCCAACCCCTATCACAATCAACTATATTAAAATCAACTCCTATGTTCGAATGGATTGGAAACCCAATGCGAATAATGATATTGCTGTAAATGTTTTTTTTCAAACAAGGCCTGATAGTTTTCATCCAAGAATTGCGCCTCATTTCCAATGGTCGATCAATGCTGGGAAACATGTAGGTTTCACTATCAGTTACTCGGGCATGTACGACGAATCTCCCATTGTTCCCATACACCAATTTTATTTTAGTTTGTCGAATAGTCTATTAGTAAAATTCTAAAAAAAAGGCCGTCTCGATCACTCGAAACGGCCTGGTAAAATTTTCATTTACCGATTATGGGAAGATCCCTAATTCGGTATAACTAATTGCCACTTTATTAATAGCACTTACATAAGCTGCAGTTCTCATATCAGGTATAGTTGGATTTGCTGTCATAATTTCCATAATTTCCTGAGTAGCATTGATCATGGTTTCTTCTAATCCACTGTATACCAGATCGATTTCTTCCGCACCGTGCATGATAAATTCTTTTTCTTTACGTCCAACTGTTTTACCGGTTAATCCTTCGATTTGATTTAAAATATGTGCATTCATATTTTCAGTAAACCTTTTTTCCATACGGCCATAACGAACGTGACTCAAATTCTTAAGCCATTCGAAATAGGAAACGGTTACACCACCAGCATTGAGGTACATATCAGGTACCACCAATATGCCTCTTTCAGCAAAAATCTCATCTGCTTCAGGAGTTAATGGTCCGTTTGCTGCTTCCGCAATTATTTTTGCTTTTACCCTTGGTGCATTTTCTGCGTCGATCACATTTTCCAATGCAGCTGGAATTAAAATATCACATTCCAACTCAAGTGCATCGCCATTTTTTTCTAAATTAGTAGCACCGGGAAAATTTAAAATACTACCGGTAGTTTTTCTATGCTGTAAAAGTTCGGCTTCATTAATACCATCGGCTTTATAAATAGCACCCTCATATTCAGCAATGGCAATAATGGTTGCACCATGCTCTCTGAAAAATCTGGCACAGAAAAAACCTACATTACCCAATCCTTGTACCACTACTTTTTTACCTGCAATACCCGTTTTCAAACCAATTTTTTTCATCTGATCTGGCATATTACAAACCTCTCTTACACCAAAAAAAACACCTAATCCGGTAGCTTCTCTTCTTCCTCGAACACCACCTTGAGAAATGGGTTTTCCGGTAACACAACCAGCGCTATCAATATCGCCAGGTTTCATAGACTGGTAAGTATCTACGATCCAAGACATTTCTCTTTCTCCGGTTCCATAATCAGGAGCAGGTACATCAATACCGGGGCCTATAAAATTCTTTTTAACAAGTTCAGCAGTGTAACGACGGGTGATTCTTTCTAATTCTGCAGCGCTATGATTTCTGGGGCTGATTTTAATACCACCCTTTGCACCTCCGAAAGGCACATTAACAATGGCACATTTATAGGTCATCAGAGAAGCAAGCGCCATCACTTCATCTTGGTTTACAGCCAAACTAAAACGGATTCCTCCTTTACAAGGGGTTTTGTGCTGCGAATGCTGAATTCTGTAAGCTTCAATAACTTCGATGCGACCATCATCCATGGTTACAGGAAAACGCATACTGTAGATACTATTACATGCTTTAATTTGTTCCAGCAAGCCTGGTTCCCAATTGGTGAACTTGGCTGCTTTATCAAAGCTCCTTTCAACACTTTGAAAGAAACTGTAAGGTTTTTGACTTGACATGAGCAATTTTTTAGTTCGTTATTTTTTTGACCTCTATAAACAACAAGTGCTTCTGAGCAGGAAGCACTTGAGATTATTTTTTTTCTAGCTTACTAATCTTTTTATCGAGACTGTAAACATATAATAGTAACCCAATCACTATAAACACAACGATTGTCATTACCAAAAAAATTCTTCCATTACTACGCATTAAATCATTGCTATTGGCATCTGTTACTGCTGCTTGTGCATTTGCAACAACCTGATAGCAGGCAAATACAAAAAACAGGATCCACTTTTTTAAATTATTCATTGTTTAATTGCTTTTCGTTTAAAATTTGATACCTAACACTTAAAGTTGAAATCCATACACCTAATAAGGTCCATCCTATCACAGCAGGATAAAAAACAGTTCGCATATGCATATCCATGTCTTTTCCATTAATACCGGGATTGCCTTCACTACCCTGCCCGCCTGGGTGTAATGATTCAGTTAAACGAGGCAGGATCCACAGGGTAGGGAATAACATAAAAAATGCGAAAATATTGTAGACTGCCCCAATACGCATTTTCTTCTCTTCATCATGCATACTACCCCTCAATACGAAATAAGCTAGATATATTAATATGGCAATGGCGGCTCCATTTTGTTTGGGATCTCCACTCCATGGGCTACCCCATTGGTAATTAGCCCAGATGGCACCAGTAAAAATGCCCAACAATGAGAAAATAGTACCCGTTGCAGCAAAGGCATTCGAGTAAAAATCGTACAACGGATTGGGGGTTCTTAAATACTTTACAGCATAATAAACAGAGACAAATAATAAAACCATCATTCCAAACCACATGGGCACATGGAAGAAGAAATTTCGAACAGATTCCTGCATCCGATCGTCCATTTTAGGGATTTTCACATAAAACCCGTAGGTGCAGGTATACATTAAAAGAACGATTGCCAAGGCTTTCCACCAAAATTTTCGAATCATATATATATATTTTCTTTCCTTTTTTTCAAACTAACAAATGTAAGCGCAAATTTAGGTGAAAGGGCACCAATAATTAGCATCAACGTGTAAAATTTACCTGTTGTTCTTGTTAAAAAAAGGTTTAAACAGGATTATACCTTACCTTTGCCAACTTCCAAAATTCATGCCGTAACATGAAGTTAGTGCGTCCTACTCAGGTGGGATAACAACTGATTGTGGCTATCATTCAAAAATAGAATAGACACATGAAATTATCACAGTTCAAGTTTGACCTTCCGTTAAACCTTATTGCCCAGAACCCGACCAAAAAAAGAGAAGACAGCCGAATGATGGTTGTTGATCGTAAAACCGGGCATATGGAAAACAGACATTTTCGCGACATCTTAGAGTATTATGACGACAAGGATGTGTTTGTTGTAAATAACACAAAAGTATTTCCGGCAAGAATGTACGGCCGTAAAGAAAAAACGGGTGCAAAGATCGAAGTATTTTTATTGCGTGAGTTAAATAAGCCCAACCGTTTATGGGATGTAATCGTTGATCCCGCAAGAAAGATTCGTGTAGGTAACAAATTATATTTCGGAGACAATGAAGAACTGGTTGCAGAAGTAATCGACAACACAACAAGCCGTGGACGTACCATTCGTTTTTTATGGGACGATGATGATGAGAGCTTCAAAAAAATGTTGGAATTTTTAGGAGAAACTCCTTTGCCTAAATACATCAAGCGTAAGCCAGATGAAGAAGATAAAGAACGCTATCAAACAGTTTATGCAAAGCATGAAGGTGCAGTTGCTGCTCCTACTGCCGGATTGCATTTTTCTAAAGAATTGATCAAGCGTTGCGAAATTTTAGGTGTTCGTTTTGCAGAAGTTACTTTACATACCGGATTAGGTACTTTCCGTCCAATTGAAGTAGAAGATCTAAGCAAACATAAAATGGATGCTGAATACTATCAGATCAATGAAGAAGCATGTAAAATTGTAAATAAGGCTAAAGAAAACGGAAAAAGAATCTGTTCAATTGGCACCACCACCATGCGTGCCATGGAGAGTAGTTTTACTGCACAGAAGATGTTGAAGCCAAGTGAGGGATGGACTAATCACTTTATTCACCCACCTTACACTTTTAATGTGGCTGATAGTTTGGTTACCAATTTCCACCTTCCAAAAACAAGTTTATTAATTATGACTTGTGCTTTTGCTGGATATGATTTAGCTATCGAAGCGTATAAAAAAGCAATCAAAGATAAATATCGTTTCTTCAGTTATGGAGATGCGTTATTAATTATATAATTCAAAAATAAAAAATAAAAAGGCTGTCTCAATCGAGCAGCCTTTTTTATATAGTTCAAATGTTTTTGACTTTTAACTTTTGACTTATTCTATAATCCAAACAGTCCACTATTCAATAACTGCAAGGTCTTTGTTCTGTATTCTTTTGGAACTAATAAAGAGATATTATGAGGGCTTCCTCCGTAGCTTACCATGGTTACCGGAATTTCACGAACAGCATCGAACAACTTCATTAATACATCATCTGTCTTTGCAATTTCATTACCCACGATCGATACAATGGATTGATCTTTTTCCACTTCAACAGTACCAAATGGTTCTAGTTCCTTTATAATTTCAGCAAGCGAAGTGTCTGAATCAATGGTTACAGATACTGCTACTTCTGAAGTAGTGATCATATCGATAGAAGTGCGGTATTTTTCAAACACTTCAAATACCTTACGCAAGAAACCATAAGCCAAGAGCATCCGGCTACTTTTTATTTTAATCGCGATGATCCCGTCTTTGGCTGCAACTGCCTTCACCCCAACACTTCCTGCTTCTTTAGTAATAACAGTTCCGGCAGCTTCAGGCTGCATGGTGTTTAATAATTTAACAGGTACATTCTCTTGTTGTGCAGGCCAGATACAAGTAGGATGCAAAATTTTTGCCCCGAAATAAGCCAGCTCAGCTGCTTCATCAAAACTTAATTGTTCAATAGCAACTGTTTTATTTACAATACGGGGATCATTGTTGTGCATGCCATCAATGTCGGTCCATATTTCACAAACAGTAGCATTAATTGCAGCAGCCACTAATGAAGCAGTATAATCGCTACCACCACGCTTTAAATTATCTACTTCACCTCTCACATTACGGCAGATATATCCCTGTGTAATAAATATTTTTTTATCGGTATGTTCTGCAAGTATGGTTGTTAGTTTAGTACGAATAAGCGGGAAATTCGGTTCTTCATTCGCATCAATTGCCATGAATTCCAAAGCAGGCAATAACAAATGATCAATATCCAGTTCCTCCAAATAAACACAAAACAATTTTGTGCTCATTAATTCTCCTTGTGCAAGAATATCCTTATTTAATGCTTCACTAAAAGAAATGCGCAGTATAATATTCAGAAATTCAAAATGTTCTGATACAATTGCATTTGCTTTTGCACGATTTTCATCTAGTTTTACCAGATCCAACACAAATTGACGGTAATGTGCTTCCAAAGTGTCGATCTTTTGCTTAGCTGCTTCGCGATTACTTTCTGCTAAACTATTACTGATATCCACCAAAGAATTGGTAGTACCACTCAATGCACTCAATACAACTATTTTAGATTCTGCATCTTTCGTAATCAGTTGAGATACTTGGTGCATACGTTCTGGTTTACCCACGCTGGTTCCACCAAACTTCATTATTTTCATAATATCATTTACATTTTAGCTTGCAAATGTACAAGCTGAACTTAAATGATAGACTAATAATTTTAATAACAAATGTTAGTCTAGCATAGCTTTCAGAAAGAATAAACAGATTCCTCATGAGAAAATATACCTTCTTACTCATTATTATCAATTCGCTTTTTTGCAGATCCCAAAGTTTTGCACAAACCGATAGCAACAGAATTTATATAGCGAATGATGGCATTAAAATTCATTATGAAGTGAAAGGCACTGGTTTTCCGATTGTGTTGGTACATGGATTCATTGTAACAAGTGAGAACTGGAAAAAAGCAATCATTTTTCAAGGGCTACTAGATGCAGGTTATCAAGTAATAACAATGGATTTACGAGGAAATGGAAAATCAGATAAACCCCATGATACACATTTTTATGAGAATGATGCACAAGCAAAAGATATTATAGGTATTCTTACAAGCCTTGGTATTCAATCTTACCATGTATTGGGTTACTCAAGGGGATCCATCATTACTGCTAGATTACTCGTTCTCGACAATCGAATCAAAAAAGCAATATTAGGTGGTATGGGTACCGAATTCACTAATCCTGAATGGCCAAGAAGAATTCAATTTTATCATGCCCTAATGGGTGAAGTTGTTCCTGAGTTAAAGGGCATGGTTGAATATGTGCAAAAATCTGGATTAGACCAGTTGGCTTTAGCTTTTCAACAAAAAGAGCAACCATCCACATCAGCACAAAGTTTATCACTTATTAAAAAACCAGTAATGGTGATATGTGGTATAGAAGATCAAGATAATGGGTTGGGAATAGCACTAGCAAAACTAATTCCAGGGGCTATTTTTAAAGAAGTTCCTGGAAATCATAATAACACATCTGGAACAAAAGCTTTTGCAGATACTGTTATTTCTTTTCTAAAAACGAATTAAAACCCGAAAGGTTTTTGAGAACTACATTCTGCATTAGGCCCCTTACCGATTTGAAGAAAATGGCAGAAGTATTGGTAATACTCATAACGATATTGGGTACGGCTAGAATGATTCTCACCACATTCTAATCCGCCATTAATCACATTTACTACGGTACCAAATCCAAGTCCCCTGCCACCCGCAATATCCTTCGGGGTTGGTTCCCACTGCCCAGCCATGATATCGTGGCAGGAAGGTTTGGGATACTGATCTCGAACCCAAAACCAGATGGCACTTGCAAAACACAGCACAGAATCTTTTAAAAGCAGATCGGGATTATCCAACAACAATTGTTTGTTTCCAAAATATGCTTCACTGAACTGCCCATAATTATAATTCCAGCTCAGCTGCATGGGCCCACGTCCATGATAAGATTTTCCTATTACTGGTAACCATTTCTTTTTAGTAGAATCTGCGTAACTAAAACGGGTATTGGGAAAGCCATTTTCTTGTACAAAGTATAAACCCCATTGATAAATACCACCAGGCGCTTCGTTCCAACCGCCACTGGTTTCATGAGCCATATTTGCCAAAAATGCGGCTAGTTCTCTTCTTTGAATACTATCATTCCCATCCCCCAAAAAAAGTGGAAACATTTTCGCAGCAGCAACAAATGCATCAAAACTATAGAAGTCTTTTTTGGGTATACTAATTAAATTACTATCCGGATATTTTGAAATATGATAGCGATTCGGAAATAAATAATTCCATTTCTTTGCGTCTAAAAATTTAGTGAGATTGGTATGTTCATTTTTTTTATTGGCAACAATTTCATCATCTTGTTTATCAATCAAAGCTGCACAGGAATGCAACATAAACAGGGAAAGTATCATCGAAAAAAAGTAAATGTTTTTTTTCATGCAGCATTCACATTATAATTTTAGCTTGAATTTTTCTGCTATTCCCATTAAGTCCTTTTCAACGGATTCAACTAAAGGTATTCCTTCTTTAATGCGAATTGCTTCCATTTCTCTTTCCGGATCTCCCGGTATCAATACTTTTTCATATCCAGCAATTGGCGTAGCATTTCTAAATCGCTCGATCCAATGATCCATATGCGATGTAAACTCTTCCGCTGGGCGAAATGCATCCACACGCATGGCTCCGAAAAAATGACCAAGTCCTTGCCCTGGTTGATTCTCAGGCATTGGTACATAAGCTGGAAATGGTGGGGCCCATGGACCATAGGATGCCCCGCTCAGAACTGCGGAGAAAATATCAACAATACTACCTAAGGCATATCCTTTATGGCTACCATGTTCACGATCACTACCCAATGGAAGCAATGCACCTTGTTTACGTAAAATATTGGCATCAGTAGAAGCCTGCCCATCTTTGTCCTGTGCCCACCCAAGGGGCATATCAGTATTTTTTCTTTGCAGAATCTCCAGCTTACCATTGGCTGCGGTTGTGGTGGCAAAGTCGGCCACAAATGCAGGTTGTTCGTTAGTAGGAATTGCCACAGCAATCGGATTGGTTCCTAACATTCTCTCATTTGAAAAGGTAGGTGCAACCAATGCAGAAGCATTTGTCATGGCCATCCCAATCATCTCTTCTTTCAAAGCCATCATAGCGTGAATACCTGCAATGCCAAAGTGATTAGAATTTTTAACACTTACCCAACCAGTTCCTACATTCTTTGCTTTATCAATAGCTACCTGCATAGCAAAGGGTGCAACCACTAAACCCAAACCAGCATCCCCATCAACTACCGCAGTAGAAGGGGTCTCATACACCACTCTGATATTGGGCTTTGCATTAATGCGGCCAGCTTCCCATAATCTTAAGTAGCCACTCAGTCTTGCTACCCCATGGCTATCAATCCCTCTCAGATCTGCAGAAAGCAAAACTGTTGCAGCAGTGGTAGCATCCTGCAAAGAACATCCCATTTTCTGAAATACTGCGTGGGTAAACTGATACAATCGATCGTAAGAAAATTTATTCACTTTGGAATTTTAAAAATGGAGTAAGAAAATGGATTTGCAATATAACCACTTTAGTATGATTAAATTAGCATGTGAATTTCAAAAAAAAGGCATCCAAAAAGGATGCCTCGGTTTTTCATGGATTAGTATATTATAATCTTAATCCAACACCCAGCTGGATTTGCTGACTGGTCCATTTATCTTTTTGATCGATCTGATTGATATTTTTCATACCAATATTGTAACGACCATAGAGTCTTAATGCTTTTAAATTAACCTGTAATCCTGCTACAGCAGAAAAATCGCCTTCAGAAAATGCTTTCTGTCCGTTCTGCAATAGATTCTGATTTTTATTCATCAAAATACCAAATTGCGGTCCTGCTACAATCGAGAACATACTACCCAAATTATAGCGTAGCAATAATGGGATTGATAAATAATTCAAAACTACTTCTTGGTTTAAAGTGTTAGGGTTGGTTATAGAAGGATACAAAGTGGCAAACTCAGCAGATACCTGCGTATTTGACTGGTTCCATAAAACTTCTGGTTGAATTCCAAATTTTTTCGTGAAATCAATTTCAGCAAATCCTCCTAAATGGTATCCAAAATTAAATCCATTATTAAAGGATACGCCTTCAATTTGATTTAAGTTTAATCCACCCTTAATTCCTAATCTAAATCCACCCTGTGCATTTACTGCAACAGACATTGCGATTATTGCAAAAGAAGCTAATAGTATTTTTTTCATAGTATCTAGTTTACTATACAACTACCAAAGCCGTGCCAATATTTTAAATGAAATGCAAAAATGTGAAAGATGCAATAAAGTGTTATACAAATTCAATCACTGTAATTTCTGGCATGATGCCAACTCTACCTGGGTATCCAATAAAACCATACCCACGATTCACATACAATTTCTGTTTTCCATCTTCATATAGCCCAGCCCATTGATGGTACATCCACTGTACTGGACTCCATTTAAAATAAGGATTTTCTAAACCGAATTGCATACCATGTGTATGACCCGCTAACATCAAATCGATATCAGCGTATTTGGTTTTTATTTCTGCATCCCAATGACTAGGATCGTGACTCATCAATATTTTGAAAGGAATATTTTCAGTTCCCGGATGGGCTTCATTCATTTTGCCGTATTTAGGAAACCGCCCTTTGGCTCCCCAATTTTCGATACCCAACAATGCAATTTGTTCATCAGCACGATTCAATACCACGTGTTCGTTCATCAATAAACGCCATCCCAAATCTTTGTGCACTTTTTTAAGGTCTTCTAAATTTTGCTTTTTTTCTTCCTGCGTAGGCCATGCTACATAATCACCATAATCGTGATTACCCAATACGCTATATACACCCATGGGTGCTTTAAGTCTGCTAAACACATCCATATAATCCTGCATTTCAGTAGCACGATCATTTACCAGATCACCGGTAAATAAAATCAGGTCAGCATTTTCTTTCAAGATCATATCTACACCATGGTTCACGGCAGTTTTATTTTGGAAACTACCACTATGTATATCACTGATATGAATCAACTTCATTCCTTTAAAGGCAGCGGGTAAATTTTGATACGCCAGCTTTACCCTTTTTACCTGGTAATTATATTTGTTAGAAAACCCATACAATAAGGTTCCAAATAAACTACCCCCAATTCCCAAGCCAAGCCAACTTAAAAACATGGATCTTGGAATGGCATTTCCCTCACCCATAAACTGAGCCCCGGTAGCAGGCAGTACTTTACTGAGCATAAAAACAGACCCTCTTCTTAGGTCATCCGTTAAAAAGAAAATGGCCGCTATTAATTTAGCAAAGAATAAACCCAGAAAAATGGCAAAAATATAGTTGCGGAAAATTTTAGAAGTTTGAAGCGCCTGGATATAAGGAAACGACATCATGAGCAGCAGTGTGCAACCTGAAATTACCCAATACCCAAGATGAATCATTAACCTAGTTTTTTCACTTGCGTTTTGTGTTACCGTTTTTAAAGCTTGATACACGTAAAAGTCTAACAATAACATAACGACCGCAATAATCCACCACATGCCTGAATTTTTCATACTACTTCTGTACTTTTTAAGGGTAGACGATTGATAAAGGGTTTTATTGTAGGAAAATAGCCCTAATTCAAATTATATATTTTTTATATTTAAAAGCCTTAGCCATCATTTCCCTAGCAAAACTAACAACTAACTGATATTATTGTTTTTAAATCTATGCTAAAGTGTATTTTTGGCTTATTATTGCCGCTAATAGCTGAGCAAAAGAAAATTAGAGAAATCGAATTAATCATACGATCTGCAAAATCAGACAAACGGAATAACTATGGCGAGAATTATTGGCGTTGCCAATCAGAAAGGCGGAGTAGGTAAAACAACTACGGCTATTAATGTAGCGGCCAGTCTGGCAGTTTTGGAATATAAAACACTTTTGGTTGATGCAGATCCACAGGCAAATAGCACAACGGGTGTAGGATTTGATTTGCATAATATAACTAGCAGTTTATATGACTGCATGGTGAACAATACACTTGCCACAGATGTGATTTTAAAAAGTGATGTTCCTAATCTTGATCTTCTTCCCTCTCATATTGATTTGGTGGGTGCTGAAATTGAAATGATTAATTATCCGAATCGTGAAAATGTGATGAAAACCATTTTAGACTTGATTAGGGATAAGTACGACTTTATTATTATCGATTGTTCTCCTTCATTGGGCCTAATTACAGTTAACTCTTTAGTGGCTTCAGATAGTGTGATTGTGCCGGTACAATGCGAGTTTTTTGCATTAGAGGGATTGGGGAAATTATTGAATACCATTAAAATTGTACAGAACAGATTAAATCCTGAATTAAAAATCGAAGGTATTTTGATGACCATGTACGATGGTCGTCTTCGCCTCTGTAATCAGGTAGTAAGTGAAGTGAGAAGGCATTTTGATGACATGGTTTTCTCTACCATTATTCATAGAAATACCAGATTGAGTGAAGCACCTAGTGTTGGTAAACCCGTTATCTTATATGATGCAGAAAGTAAGGGAACTGTGAATTATTTAAATCTTGCCAAAGAAGTATTACAAAATAACGGACTCACTAAAATGAGTAATGAAGAAAGGATTATTGAGTAGTAACCCCTTATTCATTTTAACGACTGCAACAAATTAGAATTGAAACATGAGCACACCAAAACAAAATAAAGATTTAATAGGAAAAGGGCTTCGTTCTCTTTTGCAAAATATTGATGCAGATTTAAAAACTACTGAAGGGGGCTTAAAAACCAAAGTAGTGGATGAAGTTACAGGCACCAATCGTTTAGCCATTACTGAAATTCTGATTAACCCTAAACAGCCAAGAAGGGATTTCGATGAAACTGCATTGAACGAATTAGCGGCATCTATTAAATTGCACGATATTATTCAACCCTTAACCGTTTCAAAACTTGCTAACGGAAAATTTCAACTGATTGCTGGGGAAAGAAGATACAGGGCTTCTAAAATTGCTGGTTTAAAAGATGTGCCCGTATACATTCGTCAGGCGAATGATCAGCAATTGCTGGAGCTGGCATTATTAGAGAATTTACAAAGAGAAAACCTAAATGCGGTGGAAGTAGCATTGAGCTATAAGCGCATGATGGAAGAATTGAACTATACGCAAGAGCAGGTTGCTGAACGTATGGGCAAGGAAAGAAGTACCGTTACCAACTATATCCGTTTATTAAAATTACCTCCAGATATTCAACTTGCCGTGCGAAATGGCAGTTTGAGCATGGGGCATGCAAGAGCATTGGTAAATATCGATACCATCGATAAACAACTTTTTGTTTTCAAAGAAATCCAAAGTAAGGGACTTAGCGTACGTCAAACAGAGGAATTGGTTCGCAAAATGTACAAAGCCGATAAAGTGGGAGCTGTTAAACCTTCACTAAAGTCTGACCTCCCTCCTACCTATAAAAAAATAGAAGATAATTTAGCCTCACATTTTGGTACAAAAGTTAGAATGGCTCATAATAAAAAAGGCTATGGTAGCATCAGTATAGAATATTATTCATTAGAAGAATTGAATAAAATTCTAGAAGCGATGAATGTTACAGTCAGTTAATTTTCATGAAATTTTTTCGCCTCATCTTATTACTTTTTTTGGTTACAGCATGGCTGGGTAGAACCTATGCACAAACAGACACAAGCAAGGTTAGGGTTAATAGTGTTGTAATGGCATCAAAGGATAGTATTAAAAAAAATACACCTGATAGCCTCATCAAAAAACATGATCCCAGAAAAGCTACAAGAAGATCGGCAATGATTCCAGGCTGGGGGCAGGCATATAATAGAGAATACTGGAAAATACCATTGGTTTATGGCGCATTAGCCATACCCACAGGCTTATTTTTTTATAATAATAACTGGTATACGAAAACAAAATTTGCATACGAAGCAAAGTACAAGGCAGAAGTATATAAAGACAGTTCAAATTATGCTGCAATAGATCCTCAACTCGTTGGATTAAGTTCAGCTTCCTTACAGAGTTATCGAAATACCTTTAGAAGAGACCGCGACTACTCAATTCTTTTCTTTTTACTGGCTTGGGGTTTAAATGTAGTAGACGCTACTGTATTTGGGCATTTGAAAGATTTTGATGTTTCCAGTGATTTATCGATGAATGTGAAACCTAATCTCAATCCCACCACCAGAACCCCAGGATTAACACTCACGTTTAGCCCTAAGAAACCAGCACATAGGCTCTATGAAGTACGATAAACCTATTTCAAATTTTATTAGATTTACACACATAATTTAAATGGTAAGTATGAATATCGCATTGATTGGATATGGTAAAATGGGACAGGCAATAGAAGCCATCGCTATTGAAAAAGGGCATCAAATTGTTTTAAAGATCGATATCAACAATGCGTCTGATTTAAATAAAGAAAATATTGCAAAAGTAGATGTGGCCATTGAGTTTACTGGACCACATAGTGCGTTCAACAATGTAATGAAGTGTTTGGAATTAGGTATTCCTGTGGTGTGTGGATCTACTGGCTGGTTAGATAAATGGGAAGAAGCCAAAAGCTTTTGCGAAAAACAACAGGGTAGTTTATTATATGCAAGCAATTATAGCATTGGCGTGAATTTGTTCTTTGAAATCAATAAATATGTGGCACAATTAATGAGTAGTCACCCCGAATATCAAGTGGCAATGGAAGAAATTCACCATACCCAAAAGAAAGATGCTCCGAGTGGCACAGCCATTACCTTGGCCGAGCAAGTTTTAGGTTTTATCAAACAAAAAAAACAATGGGTAAATGAGCCATCTCAAGATGCAGCTGAACTTGAAATTATTTCAAAAAGAATTGACCCCGCACCTGGCACGCATTCCATTAAATATACTTCCCTTGTAGATGATATTGAAATCATTCATACGGCGCATAACCGTGTGGGTTTTGCAGGAGGCGCAGTTCTTGCTGCAGAATTCCTGTATCAGAAAAAAGGGATCTATTCTATGAAAGATGTTTTAGGACTTTAAAAAAGTAAATTTAAAATATTCTCAATTGAGAATTCCTTTTCAAATTGCCATTAGTTCTCAGATTTTGTACTTAAATTTAAAGTAAGAATATAAATTCGATTCATTAGATGAAAATAGTCCTACGAGGATAAATTGATATGTTATCTAAAAAGACACAATACGCATTCAAAGCATTAACCTATTTAGCTGAGCAGCAAAAAGATGTGCCAGTTTTAATTGCTGAGATATCAAAAAAGAAAAAAATCCCACTTAAATTTTTAGAGAATATACTATTAGAATTGCGTAAGGCAGGCATGCTGGAAAGTAAGAAAGGAAAAGGCGGAGGTTATTTTTTAAAAAATGATCCTGATAAAATTCCGCTTTCAAAAGTAATGCGTTTAATCGAAGGCCCAATTGCATTATTGCCTTGCGTGAGTTTGAATTTCTACAAAAAATGTAAAGACTGCGATGAAAAAAAATGCGGACTTAACCATGTAATGATTGAAGTCCGCGATAATATGTTACAGATCCTTGAAAACAAAACGGTAGCGGATTTGATTTAATTCAATACTTGCTTTTTTATTCTGCCTTCATTAAATTTTCCAACATATCCGTTGTCATTTTATCTAAATCATATGCAGGCTTCCAGCCCCAATCTTTCGTAGCTACAGAATCATCAATACTTTCAGGCCAGCTATTGGCAATTTTTTGACGATAATCGGGAACGCAACTCAACGTAAACTCAGGAATATGTTTTTGAATGGATGCCGCAATTTCTTTTGGAGAAAAGCTCATACCTGATATATTATAAGAAGTTCGAACTGTAATATTTTCAACTGGAGCATGCATTAATTCCATGGTTGCACGAATGGCATCTGGCATATACATCATGGGTAGGTAAGTATCTTCTTGTAAAAAGCATTGATACTTTTTTTCTGCCAATGCTTCACTATAAATTTCAACCGCATAATCAGTAGTACCGCCGCCGGGTGCTGATTTGTAACTGATCAATCCCGGATAGCGAATGCTTCTTACGTCTACCCCATAACGCTGATGGTAGTAATTGCACCAGAATTCTCCTGCGTATTTACTAATACCATATACAGTAATGGGTTCAATTACGGTTTGTTGAGGACAAAATTTTCTCGGAGAAGTAGGACCAAATACGGCAATACTACTAGGCCAATATACTTTCTGCAATTTTTCTTCGCGTGCAATATCGAGTACATTTAACAAGCCCTGCATGTTTAAATGCCAGGCGAGGTTTGGATTTTTTTCACCTGTAGCAGATAGAATGGCAGCTAATAAATAGATCTGTGTAATATTCTGGCGAATTACTTGCACGTGCAACATTTCTTTGTTCATCACGTCCATACTCACATAAGGCCCTGTACCTTTTAAGAGTTCATTTTCTTCACGAAGGTCTGATGCAACCACATTGGCTGCACCATATATTTTTCGAAGTGCCAGGGTTAGTTCTACACCAATTTGTCCGGAAGCGCCAATCACCAATATTTTTTCTTTTGCCATTTTCTAAATTTAAAGGGTTCAAAAATAGAGAGTTTTGTGAAACTAACAGTGGTTATCTTTTCTGTTTCTCATTAACTACTGTACGATTTCACTAATTTTGTTTTTTAAACCATTCACTTATGATGCCAGATTTCTTAACTACGCTTTTCAAAAATCAACAATATAACCCAGATAATTTTTTTCTGATAGCCGGTCCCTGTGTTGTTGAAAGTGAAGAGTTAGTAATGGAAATTGCTGACAAGGTTTCTGGGATTTGCAAGCGTTTGGAAATTCCCTATGTGTTTAAGGCATCTTATAGAAAGGCAAATAGAACCTGTGCTAATTCTTTTACGGGAATTGGAGATGATAATGGCTTATCACTTATCAAAAAAGTGGGGGCCACTTATGGTTTACCAACCACATCAGATATTCATGCGCACGAAGAAGCCGAAATGGCAGCAGATTTCATCGATATTTTACAGATACCCGCATTTCTTTGCCGACAAACCGATTTGTTGATTGCAGCTGCCGAGACAGGAAAAATTGTGAATGTAAAAAAAGGACAATTCCTAAGTGGACCTTCCATGAAATTTGCAGTAGATAAAATTAGAAAAGCTGGAAACGAACAGATCATGCTCACTGAGCGTGGTAATACTTTTGGTTATACGGATCTGGTAGTTGATTACAGAAATATCCCTTGGATGAAAGAACACCAAACACCAGTGATCATGGATTGTACGCATGCACTACAACAACCTAACCAAACTTCAGGAATAACTGGGGGAAATCCACAATTGATTGGAACCATTGCTAAGGCGGCAATTGCCACTGGGGCTGATGGTCTTTTTATAGAAACACATCCCAATCCTGCAGTAGCAAAAAGTGATGGGGCTAATATGTTACGTTTAGATTTATTGGAGCCACTTTTAGAACAATTGGTACGGCTTAGGAAAGCAGTGATTTAATTGCCTACCAGTTTTTGATCGGGTTTCTTTTTCCCGCCATGATATAGTTCTTGATGTTGATCCAGAAAGCCAAGATCATATACACCAAAATCGGCGAACCCAGTGTTAAAAAGGAAATATAGATAAACCACATTCTAATTTTGGCACTTGCGATGCCAAATTTCTCTCCGATAGCTGAACAAACCCCAAATGCTTGCATTTCTATGTTTTCACGAATTTTTTGCATGGTAACAGATTTTTATTGATAGGGGGATGTTATTATCGTAAAATTAGACAATTGAATCGAATAATTGTTTAAAACAGTTTTTCTCCTGAGACGGTTTTAACGTAAATTCGCCCCCTAGAACCTATTTAGGCATCAAAATTTAACCTCTCAAAACATAAATTTTTCAGACTATGGCTTTTGATATCGAAATGATCAAAAAACTGTACGCAGAAATGCCCGCAAAAGTGAATGCAGCTCGTACAGCCCTGGGTAGACCCCTTACCCTTTCAGAAAAAATATTGTTTGCACACTTACACGCAGATCAGCCATTGAGTGGTTTTGAGCGTGGTAAACACTATGTGGATTTTGCTCCAGACCGTGTGGCGATGCAGGATGCAACGGCTCAAATGGCATTATTACAATTCATGCAAGCTGGTCGCCCTAAAGTAGCCGTTCCTTCTACTGTACATTGCGATCACTTGATTACAGCAAAAGTGGAAGCAAAACAAGATTTACAAGTAGCCAATGCAGAAAGCAAGGAAGTGTACGATTTTCTGGCATCTGTTTCTAACAAATACGGTATAGGATTTTGGAAACCAGGAGCTGGAATCATTCACCAAGTGGTCTTGGAAAACTATGCATTCCCTGGTGGTATGATGATAGGAACCGATTCTCACACTGTAAACGCAGGTGGATTAGGTATGATTGCCATTGGTGTGGGTGGTGCAGATGCTTGTGATGTGATGGCAGGTTTACCATGGGAATTAAAATGGCCCAAGCTAATCGGTATAAAATTAACAGGTAAGTTGAGCGGATGGACTGCTCCAAAAGATGTAATCTTAAAAGTAGCAGGCATCCTTACTGTAAAAGGTGGCACTGGTGCTATTGTTGAATATTTTGGAGAAGGAGCCACCAGTATGAGTTGTACCGGTAAAGGAACCATTTGTAATATGGGTGCAGAAATTGGAGCTACTACTTCTACTTTTTGTTACGATGATAGCATGAGCAGATACCTTTCTGCTACAGGCCGCGAGGATATTGCAGCTGCAGCCGATACTGTAAAAGACTTTTTAACGGCAGACCCTGAAGTATATGCAAACCCTTCTCAATATTTTGATGAAGTAATTGAATTAGACCTGAGTACTTTGGAACCACATTTAAACGGACCATTTACGCCAGATTTAGCTACCCCAATTTCTAAAATGAAGGAAGTGGCTGCAGCAAACGGATGGCCTACTAAAGTGGAAGTGGGTTTAATTGGAAGCTGTACAAACTCTTCTTATGAAGACATTAGCAGAGCAGTGAGCTTAGCAAAACAATTGGATGCAAAAGGTTTAAAACTGGCTGCAGAGTTCAAAATCACTCCGGGTTCTGAACAGGTACGTTATACCATCGCAAGAGATGGATTCCTTGATGTATTTCAAAGTGTGGGTGCAGATGTCTTTGCAAATGCATGTGGACCTTGTATAGGAATGTGGGATCGTGTAGGTGCTGAGAAGAAAGAAAAAAATACTATCGTTCATAGCTTCAATAGAAACTTTGCAAAACGTGCAGATGGCAATCCAAATACCTATGCGTTTGTGGCTTCTCCAGAATTAGTTACCGCATTGGCCATTGCAGGCGATTTAACATTCAATCCAATCACAGATACCCTTACAAACGATAAAGGTGAGCAAGTTAAATTGGATGAGCCAACTGGTCAGGAATTACCAGTTCGTGGTTTTGCAGTTGAAGACGCAGGCTACCAGGCACCAGCTGCTGATGGTAGTGGCGTAAGTGTAGCAGTAGATCCTGCCAGTAAACGCTTACAATTGTTAGATCCATTTGCAGCATGGGATGGCCATGATTTAAAGAGTTTAAAATTATTGATCAAAGCAAAAGGAAAGTGCACAACCGACCATATTTCAATGGCTGGTCCTTGGTTAAAATTCCGTGGTCACCTAGACAATATCAGTAATAATATGTTGATCGGTGCTGTAAACTTTTATAACGAAAAGACCGACAATATCAAGAACCAATTAACCGGTGAATACGGCCCGGTTCCTGCAACACAACGTGCGTATAAAGCAGCAGGCATTGGAACAATTGTGGTGGGTGATGAAAACTATGGTGAAGGAAGTAGCCGCGAACATGCTGCTATGGAACCCCGTCATTTAGGTGTGCGTGTGGTATTAACAAAATCATTTGCGCGTATACACGAAACCAACCTTAAGAAGCAAGGAATGTTGGCACTTACTTTCAACGATAAATCCGATTATGATAAAATTCAGGAAGATGATAGCGTTGATATAATTGGATTAACAAGCTTTGCACCTGGAACTCCTTTAACATTGGAGTTTCACCATGCTGATGGAAGCAAAGATACTGTAGTGGCAAACCATACTTATAACCAACAACAAATTGATTGGTTCAAAGCAGGTGCTGCATTAAATATCATTCGCAAACAAGTTGCTGGCGCCTAATCCAAGCAGCCTCAATACCAAAATAAAAGCCCGAAAGAAAATTCTTTCGGGCTTTTATTTTGGTATGCTTCGAGATTTAGCCCCTTGGCTGAAGCCTAGGGTTAACAATACTTTTTACTTTTTAATCTTTCAACCTAGCATTTATAAAACCGATTGCAGCACCAGTGATGGCTTGCATCAAAGTACTTGCCAAAACATCTGCCACTAACCCATTCAGGTTAAATAAATTAGCAGTTCCATAACTCGTAAAATCGTGGCCCGCAATAATCAGAAAACCAGCAATAGCACCTACTATCATTCCAGCCCCGATGCTTTTAATTTTTGCTAATTCAAAAATATAGGCAAGTGTGAATCCCATAAAAAGACTCCCCAGCATGATTGACCAATAAACCATTTCATCTGCCCCTCGCATCACATTTGTGGCAGTGCCTGTACTAGCACCCATCAGTTTTGCCAGTAAAATGCCGTATATCAGAAAACCAACAAAGAATGAAACAATGCCTCCAACTAAGCCGGAAATGAGAAATTTTTTAGAATTGAAAGTAGTACTCATGGTGATTATTTTAAGTGGGTAAAAATTTACACTTCAAGATAATAGCTAAATCGCAATTTTGCAAGTGGAAAGAGTTATTTCATTCCGCTCACTTTACCACCCCATGTTTTCGCTATCGAAAAAAATTACCCCTCCCACGAGGGAATTACACTTTTTACTTTTTACTTTTTACTTTTTTATCTAGCTTTAAAGATGAGAAAAATCAATTTGTTCTTTGTGCTGCTTTTCATGGCAGCTTTTGTATCTGCCCAGGAAAAACCAGCCTATATTTTATATACTGCAAAAGGCAAAAAAATTTCTTTTGGTAAAATGTTGAACAATATCTTAGAAAAAGATATCATTCTTTTTGGAGAATTTCATAACAATGCCATTGCACATTGGCTTCAACTTGAGCTTACAAAAGAAGCAAAAGAAAAACGTACTTTGGTAATGGGAGCCGAAATGTTTGAACAAGATAACCAGGAAATATTGGATCAATATTTACGCGGAGAAATAAAACAAAAAGCACTGGATTCTTTGGCTCGATTATGGAAAAATTATCCCACCGATTATGCCCCTCTAGTAAATTTTGCAAAAGAAAATAAGATTGCTTTCGCCGCAGATAATATTCCTAGAAGATACGCTTCGTTGGTTGCGAAAGGGGGTTTTGCGGCATTAGATACTTTAAGTGCCAAAGAAAAATCGTGGATTGCCCCCCTACCCATTGCATATGACCCCGAATTACCCGGTTATAAAAACATGATTGCAATGATGGGCGGACATGGAGGTGATAACCTTCCAAAAGCCCAGGCCATTAAAGACGCTACCATGGCGCATTTCATTTTAAAATATTATCAACCGGGAAGTTTATTTATTCACTTTAATGGCTCCTATCATTCCGAAAACTACGAAGGCATTGGCTGGTATTTAAAGAAGGCAAGACCAGATTTAAAAGTGGCCACCATTACAACCGTGTCTCAAAAAGACGTGAAGAAATTGTTAGCCGAAAACAAAGGCAAGGCAGACTATATTATTTGTGTGGATGAAGACATGACCAATACCTATTAATATTTTTACTTAACGTAATGCCCCTTCAATGATTCCTTTAATTTCCAAAGGGTCTATCACGCCTGGCTGGGCATATAATATTCTACCCCCAGGTGCTACTATAAGGGTGTAAGGAATCATGCCCCGCCATCTTGGGTCAACAGTTTCTATTAACTGATAAAGATCTTCTGAATTAAAAATGTAATTTGTTGCGATTGCCTGTTTTTTTTGTAAAAATTTCAACACTTTAGTTTGTTTCATAGGTGGATCTGCACTAATGGTAACCCATTCAAAATTCCGATCCCTGAACTTTGAATTCAACTTTACAAAATCAGGAAATTCAGAAACACATGGACCACACCAGGTTGCCCAAATATTAATCACTCGAAGTTTGGAAGAAGTATTCCTAATGAGATTTTTAATACCATAAACCCCAATAGTGTCGATAGTTACTGTGGGTTTCGTTTCTATGATAGTTGACTGAGCTACAATCTGAATATTACTGAATAGTATACACGAAATAACAGCAATCAAAATCTTTCCCATATCCACATTTTAGAATTGAAAAATAGCTATTTTTTTTAACCTTTTCTGTTAGGAGTTTCGTAAATTAATGCTGAGTTCAAAATAGCTTATAAAAGAATTCAAGAATCCTCATTCGTTTTCTAAAAAATAAAGGAATCAGGTAAGTAAAATAAGGCGAAAAGAGAGTAATTTTAAGGATCATTTATTCTAACTATTGCCATGTATCAAATTCTAATGAGTACAATTGCAACTGCTTTGTTAGCCTTGCATCCTTCAACAAATTATCAAAAAACAACAAGTTCAGATCCTATTAAAAAAAAGGAACCGAAAGTAACGGTTTACACTACTGCAGAAAATAGCAATCTACGATTAACACAAACTGCGGTTTTGAACTTTAGTACTTATGGTCAACCCTTTGAAACGGAGCCCGCCGTATTTGTAGATCCCAACAAAAAATTTCAAACTTTTGTGGGCATTGGTGGTGCATTAACTGACGCTTCCGCTGAAGTGTTTGCTAAATTGACGAAAGCCAAGCAACAGGAACTTCTTGAAAAATATTATGATGTAAATAAAGGAATTGGATTTTCTTTAGCCAGAACCAATATTCATAGTTGCGACTTTTCAAGCGATAGTTACACTTATGTAAAAGAAAATGATACCGAACTCAAATCATTTAGTGTTGCACACGATCAGCAATATCGTATTCCTTTGATTAAACAAGCGATTGCTGCAGCTGGTGGAAAGTTGCCGATGTTTGTAAGCCCTTGGAGCCCGCCAGGTTGGATGAAAGACAATAAAGACATGCTACATGGTGGAAAATTACTTCCCGCCTACTATCAAAGCTGGGCTAACTATTATATTAAGTTCATTAAAACCTATCAAGAAATAGGTATTCCTATCTGGGCACTCAGTGTTCAGAATGAACCCATGGCAAAACAAACCTGGGAATCTTGTAATTATACGGCTGAGGAAGAAACCAATTTCATTAAAAATTATTTGGGGCCAACCTTGGTAAAATCTGGATTGGGCGATAAAAAGCTGATTGCCTGGGATCATAACCGTGATTTATTGTACCAACGTGCAAGTGCTGTTTTGAACGACCCTGCTGCAGCTAAATATGTTTGGGGGATAGGTTTTCACTGGTATGAAAGTTGGACAGGTGGTGGTAATATTTACGATAATGTGGCTCGTGTTCATGAGGCATTTCCTAATACCCATTTAATGTTTACGGAAGGTTGTGTTGAAAAGTTTGACGCAACCAGAATTAAAGAATGGAGATATGGTGAATTGTATGGCAGATCCATGATCAATGATTTTAATAATGGAACTGTAGCCTGGAATGATTGGAATATTTTGTTAGACGAAAAAGGTGGACCCAACCATGTGGGCAATTTTTGTTTTGCACCAGTACATGCCAATTTAAAAACAGGTGAATTGAATTATTTGAATTCGTTTTATTATATCGGACATTTCTCTAAATTTATTCGTCCGGGTGCAAAAAGAATTATTAGTTCTGCAAGTAGGGGACAGATACTTACTACTGCCTTTCAAAATACCAATGGTAGCATTGTAGTTGTAGTAATGAATCCTAGTAGCGACACCATCCCTTATCATATGAGTATTGGAAACAAAGCAGTTGAGGTAAGCAGTTTGCCGCATTCTATTCAAACATTAGTTGTAGAATAATATTCATAAAAAGGCTTCTACCAATATCCGAAAGGGTATTGGTATTTTTTTGCCCAAAAAATCAAGTTTTTTAAGAATTTATGCCTTATTTATTCAACATTCTATTTGTGATTGAATTAAAAAAACTATTTTAAGTTTCGATTTAAAGATTGCAAATAACCATTTATGAAAATTCGATCCTTCACTTATTTAGCATTAACATTTATTATCATTAATTCCTGTAGCAAAGGATCAGGAGGAAGCACTCCTACACCACCTGCTGTGGCAAATCCGATTGCGAGTATTAGCGATGTTAGTAATGAAAGAACCGGTGCTAATTTAAAATATCAGTTTAGTATTACGCTTGATAAAGTAAGCACCAGTGCCATTAGTATTAGTTATACAACTGCAGATGGTTCTGCTATGGCTAACACTGATTACAAACCAACATCAGGAACCCTTACCATACCCGCAAATGCAAACTCAGGCAGCATTGAAGTAGAAGTGGTTGGTGATAGCACTAGAAAAGCGAATCAAACATTTAGTGTTCAATTATCAAATCCAACAAATTGTACGCTAGCCAATATCAAAGGAACAGGAACCATTTTAAATGAAAACCTACTATATTTTCCAGTAGATAATACAGGATATTCAACGCCAAATACCTACCCTGGTAAAACTTTAGTTTGGAGTGATGAGTTTGATGGAACCACCATCAATCCAGCAACCTGGACATTTGAAGCAGGTGGAGGTGGATGGGGAAACGCAGAGCTTGAAACCTATACTGCTAAAACATCGAATGCATTTCAATCAAAAGGGAATTTAATAATTGAAGCAAGAAAGGAAAGTAGCGGTATTTATACCTCTGCACGTATGATCACCAAGAATAAAAAAGTATTTACCTATGGCAGAATTGATGTTCGTGCTAAAATACCAACTGCAAAAGGCATGTGGCCTGCCATCTGGATGTTGGGAAATAATATAGATCAGGTTGGTTGGCCAGCTTGTGGTGAAATGGATATTATGGAATTAGTGGGTACCGAGCCCAATAGAGTGCATGGCACATTGCATTGGGGTGCTACTCCTACCCTACATTCATCGAAAGAAGCAGGATACTCTTTAGCTACAGGTACTTTTGATCAACAGTTTCATGTGTATAGTATGGTATGGATAAAAGACCAGGTTCAGATTTATATTGACGATATTCTTTATAATACCATTACCACTTCAAATACAGCTGGTTCTACCTACCCTTTTAATAGTGATTTCTTTTTCATTTTCAATGTAGCTGTAGGAGGTACATGGCCTGGTCCGCCTGATGCTACAACCGTATTTCCACAAAGAATGGTAGTAGACTATGTTCGGGTATTTCAGTAGAACTTTGTTTTCTATTGGGTAGCTTTTACATTTACAACAAATACGAACTTATGCCTGCCATTAAAACAGCAATACTTTCTTTCGGAATGTCTGGAAGGGTTTTCCATGCACCATTTATAGCCTTGAATTCGGGGTTTGAATTAGTAGGTATTTGGGAAAGAACCAAATCAGATTCTTTAGAATTTTATCCGCATATTAAAATTTATCGATCTCTTGATGAAATTTTGAACGACGATAGCATTGAATTAGTGATCGTAAATACGCCCACCAATACTCATTTTGATTATACTAAACAGGTATTGCTTTCAGGTAAACATGCAGTGGTTGAAAAAGCTTTTACCACTACCATTGCGGAAGCAATTGAATTAGATGAACTGGCAAAAAATGTAAATAGAAAAATAGCTGTTTTTCAAAATCGTCGTTGGGATAGTGATTTTAAAACGGTTAAAAAAATTGTGGAAGAAGACTGGCTGGGAAAAATTGTAGAAGCCGAAATTCATTATGATCGTTTTAGAGTGGCACTCAGTGCAAAAATGCATAAAGAAATTCCAGGACCGGGAGCCGGAGTTTTAAATGATCTTGGTCCGCATTTAGTTGACCAAGCCATTTGCCTTTTTGGTATGCCATTGTCTGTGTATGCCGACGTAAGAATTACCCGCCCCAACTCTTTGGTAGACGATTATTTTGAATTGCTATTAAACTATGCCGATATGGTAGTAAGACTAAAGGCAAGTTGCATCGTTCGGGAACCTTTTCCTTCTTATGTGATACACGGACAAAAAGGAAGTTTTCATAAAACCAGAACTGATGTACAGGAACATGCGCTATTAGCCAATCAGAAACCCAATTCGCCCAATTGGGGTGTGGAACCAATAGCGGAACAAGGGCTATTACATACTGAAAAAAATGGTATCATCATACGTGAAAAAGTGCCTACCGAAATTGGCAATTATGGTACATTTTATGTCTTAGTGGAAAAAGCCCTTCGCGAAGATGCAGCCATGCCTGTAACTTCCAAAGAAGGAATTCAAGTGATGAAAATAATTGAAGCTGCTTTTAAAAGTAATGAGTTGAAAAAACAAATTGCCTTAACCGAATAGTTTTAGAAAGTAATTTACCTATGCACTCTTTTATTGAACCAGTACATACAGCTTTCCAAAAAAATGCCAATGCATCCAATGCTACTGACATGAAAGCTTATATGCTCAATAAATTTGAATTCTATGGCATCAAAGCCCCACTAAGAGACGAAATTGTTAAGTTGTATTTAAAAGAACATTCTCTAAAACAGTTTGCCGAATTAGATTTGGTAATGAAAGAATTATGGGAAATGCCCGAGAGGGAAATGCAATATTTTGCAATTGATCTTTTTGTGGCGCATAAAAAATTATGGTCACAAGCCAGCATCAAACTGATTGAATATTGTATCACTCAAAAAAGCTGGTGGGATACGGTGGATGGTATTGCAGGTGATTGGTTAGGTACTTATTTCAACCTTTTTTCAGAACAAACTATTTTAATTACCTCACAGTGGAACAAAAGCAATAATATCTGGCTACAGAGAAGCAGTATCTTATTTCAAAAATCGTACAAAAAAAATACCGACACTGCTTTATTATCGAGTTACCTATTGCATTTAAAAGATAGTAAGGAGTTCTTTATTCGAAAGGCAATTGGATGGGCATTGAGGGAATATTCAAAAACCAATCCCGAATGGGTGATCGCATTTGTAGCCAATAATAAACTCTCCCCTCTCAGCGAAAAAGAAGCATTAAAAAGAATTACAAAATAAACAAAAATCCCCCCCTGATGTATCAGAGAGGCATCCTAACTATTTTAAAGTAAACTCTTACATTTTCTTAGCATCTTCTAAAAACTTCGCTAAACCAATATCTGTTAATGGATGCTTCAATAAGCCTAAGATAGAATCTAGAGGACAGGTACAAACATCTGCACCGGCTTCTGCACATTTAATAATATGTAAGGCATTTCTAATAGACGCAGCCAGAATTTCTGTTTTATAACCCTGTATGTCGAAAATAAGACGCATTTGTCTGATCAATTCTATACCATCCCAACCACTATCATCAATCCTACCAATGAAAGGTGAAACATAAGTAGCACCTGCTTTTGCTGCCAGGATTGCTTGACCAGCAGAAAAAATCAATGTGCAATTGGTTCTGATTCCATTATCCGTAAACCATTTAATGGCTTTGATACCATCTTTGATCATAGGAACTTTTACCACAATATTGGGGTGAATCGCTGCTAATTTTTTACCCTCTTCCACCATTGATTCAAAGTCGGTAGACAATACTTCTGCACTAATGTCTCCATCTACTATTTCGCAAATAGCTTTATAATGTTGGGCAATAGCTGCTTCACCTTTTACGCCTTCTTTAGCCATTAAAGATGGATTGGTGGTAACACCATCCAAAATTCCTAACTCACTAGCTTCCTTAATCTGAGCTAAATTACCTGTGTCGATAAAAAATTTCATCGTATTGATTTTACTGTTTTGAATGAGAGGTAGTATCTGTTTTAGAAGTATGAGCCATAAGAAAGCTCTTTAATATCTTTTTTTTGATCTTCTTAGGACTCGCGAATATCTTACACCTATTCGCAAAAGAAAAAAAATGGCAGGCTACTCACATCGCACCGCTCAACCACCTATCCTTGCTGTATTCCTACCCTGGGGAGATTCAGCAGGAGCTGGTCGTGTAAGACCTGCCGCCGCAAAAGTAAGGTTTGGGCGTTAATTTTTTCGATTTTTTTTAAATGAATAGCAAAAAATTGCTTGAATTAACGTCCAAATCTAGAGTTGACAGAGGCAATACCTACCAATTCATCGTGCCTCCCGCTTAATGATCGATAATAAACCAATATGGTATACAGATTTTCTGTTTCCCAATAATTTCCTTCTGTAATGGAAACATCGGAGAGTGTATTGGCCTGATGCGTATCTTTTGTAACATAGGCATAACTATAGTAGCCCTGTTTTAATAATAAGTTTTTTGTATAAGCCCCTTCCAAAGAATTGAACTGCATCAAAGAGCTATCGCTAATTTGGTTACCGGTTATTTCCCCAATCATATGAACCGATTTTCCGGAAATGGCTTGTTTGCCGGGAGGAATAAAACTAAAATGAACCCAGGCATAATCGCCTTGCCACCAGGGATTCACAGACTCACTTGAATTGATCTCGGTATACCCGTTACGATCTACAAAATTAATATAGGCAAAATTATTCCTTGCCAAATCAGGTTTCATATAAACTGTATTGGGTTCTTCTGCCCTATCTACTTTTGCAATTCTATCAGACTCAAAACGAAAACTCTGTAAATCAGCCCATCGAAATTCTTTACCTGCCTGAAACAAGAAATCCATCTCACCATTATACTCTAAAATATTTTCTTTAATGAATACTGGCTGCTTGTTTACAATGGCATCATCCCAGCGATTGTTTTGAATAGCCACTACTTTTATTTGCTGAGGGCTCAATAAATTCAAGGCCTTCACTTCCACCGAAAACTGCAACTTTTGATGTGTGCGCGCCAATTGATTATCGTAAGGAACCTGAATCTGGGCACCAATAGAAACCTGTTTATCTACCACCATCAATCTTTTAGTGAATGCCAATTTTGAGGTATCACCATCACGATACACTTTTAATAAATAGTTCCCACTCATGATTGGTATAGCATTTCGTTCTGGCAATTGAACTTGATAGTGCACATACTTCATAGCTGCAATGGACGCAACTCTATAGGAACTAATCCGCATTTGATTAAATCCCTTCAAATAATCAAAAACACTCACATTGGCCGGCGTCCAATCTGCATTGCATAAAACATAGGTATAGAAATAATTCTTGGGGTATGCCACCAGATCATCGAAATGCAACTCCAGCTGATCACCTGAATTTAATTGGAGGAGTGGCTGACTGAACTGATTATTTTGCTGAAAGAGTTTTACGCCATTAATGGTAGAAGAATAGATCCTATCAGGCAAACGTTGGGAATTGGCTGTTGTTAAAATAAACAAACAAATGGCAATAATAAATGTCTTCATAAGAGAAAATAACACCTAAACTTACAACATTACTGAATGCTACAAAAGCTTTTGCTGTATTGGAAACGGCAATGTAGTTTTGAGACACTAAAAATCAATATTTGAATCTTGCCTTTCATATCGCCAAAAGAATCGCTTTTACCAAGCAAAAATCATTCGCAAGATTCATCATCAGGCTTTCCATTGCAGCAACAGCAGTAAGTGTGATGTCGATGATCCTTACATTAGCATTTGTGAATGGGTTTCAGCATTCGGTGGCTAGTAAGGTGTTTAGTTTTTGGGGACATATTAGGGTACAAAAATTTGAACCGAATAAATCGCTCGTAGCCGAGGAAACACCAATAAAAAAGAATCGGGAGGTAGAAACTATTATTCACCAGGAACGGGGTGTATTTCAATTACAAACATTTGCTACCAAATCGGCAATCATTGAAAAAAATAAAGAAATTGAGGGAGTATTGCTAAAAGGAATTGAGCCAAATTATGATAGTTCGCAACTGAAACCTTTTATGAAAGAAGGGCGTTGGTTACATTTTAACGATAGCGCTTACTGCAAAGACATTATTGTATCGGCGCAACTGGCTAAGCAATTGAAAATAAAGTTGTTTGATACCATCCATATTTACTTTATATCCAGTGTGGATGGAAGCCGAAATTATCGAAAATTATCTGTTTGTGCCATTTATAAAACGGGTATCGAAGAGTACGACAAACTCTTTGTAATCGGCGATCAGCAGCTTATTAGGATAATGAGTAATTGGGCTACAGATGAAACAGGAGGTTATGAGATCTTTGTGTCAGATTATCATCAAATGGATCAAATATCTAATCAGTTGTCGGAGAAATTACCCCCCGAATGGATGAGTAAAACAATTAGAGAAGTTTACCCGAATATATTTGATTGGTTAAATATTCAGGATGTAAATAGGAACGTGATCTTTGTGGTGATGGCTCTAGTAGCTATCATTAACCTCATCACTTGTTTATTGATATTAAT
The DNA here is from genome assembly GCA_025363385.1 of Bacteroidota bacterium. Classification (GTDB taxonomy): domain Bacteria; phylum Bacteroidota; class Bacteroidia; order Chitinophagales; family Chitinophagaceae; genus Sediminibacterium. Next base: position 51,344 of record JANYEA010000100.1, read on the forward strand.
TTTAGAAAGAACCCGAATGGTGGGTATTTTAAAAGCCCTGGGTGCTAATGATTGGTTAATACAAAAACTATTTCTCTATCACGCAACTGTAATTACATTCGCTGGAATTGGAATTGGTTTTGTAGCAGGTATTGGCCTTTGTTTAATACAACAATACACGGGGATTATTAAATTAGATGAGTCTGCTTATTATGTGTCGGAAGCACCTATTTATATCATTTGGTGGCAGGTATATGCAGTATGTGCAGGCACTACTTTGGTTTGTTATTTATCGCTGATTATTCCCACATTAATCATCAAAAGAATTCAGCCCACTAAAGCTATTCAGTTCCGTTAATTCATTTTATTTTCCACAGAGATGCGACAATAAAATGCCCGTGGCTACTGCAGCATTCAAAGATTCAGCTTGTCCAATTCTTGGTATCGTGATTGCTTTAGTAATAAATGGCAGAACGGCTTCTCTAATTCCTTTTGATTCATTGCCTATTACTAAAATAACTTCTTTTAATGCAGTTAACTGATTCACAGATTGTCCTTTTAAAAGAGCCCCATAAATAGGCACGTTAACGGAGGAAAGTATTTCAGGCAATTGTTGATACCAGCATCTTACCCTTATAAAACTGCCCATCGTACTTTGGATAACTTTGGGATTATAAAATTCAACGGTATCCTCGCTGGCAATAATCTGGTCTATTCCAAACCAATCGGCTATTCTAATAATGGTTCCCAGATTACCCGGGTCTTGCAATCCATCCAGTACAATGGTTACTTTATTTTTAAAAATGGGTTCCCCTAAATCTTTTTTTTGACGGCACATCACGAGCACTTCGTTGGGTGTTTGCAGGGTACTCATTTTTGCCAATTCCATTTCTGTAACAGCAGTTGTTTCAACGTCTACGGGGTTATCAGCCAACCAATCTTCGGTAGCATACAATTTTTCTACCCTGTAGTCGCTGTTTAAAAGTTCCAAAGCCAGCTTAGGTCCTTCTGCTAAAAACAACCCTTCTTGTGCCCTTTGCTTTTTCTGGCACAAAGATTGAATATATTTGAGTTCATTTTTGCTTAACATAACATATGCGTTTCAGAGGGGTTAAAGTTAATAGGTTTTTGTGGCTAATAGGGATCCTGTCTTTATTGCAACTGGCTTCCTGCTCCGAAGAACGCAGAACAAGCGTAAAAGATTATCCAGTAAATACCGCTTTTATCTATTCAAACAGAGTGCTGGTAAACGGTGAAAGTTCAAAAGACGAAAGAAAAAGATTGACCCTTGAACTTGATAATTATTGGGATGATAGTTTAAAAGCCAGGAAAGAACAAAGGGTATTATTCTGGTATCGCATTAAAAATCCACCCGTATTTGATACGGTAAATTTATCAAGGTCTAGAAATTACATGAATGCCTACCTGAATTCTCAGGGTTATTATTATTCCAATATTAAAGACAGTACGAGTATCGATTCAGTGGGCGATCAATTTAGGGTGCACACAATCATGAATGTTACTCCAGGAAAAAATATCACAATTGATTCGGTTGACTATCAATTAGATGACAGCAGCTTACAAGCCATTACCACGCAAAGAATGAAAGGCAGGCTTTTAAAAAAAGGAGATAATTATAGCAAGCAAATTATCAATGAAGAGCTGGATAGGTTAATTAAAATTTACCGCAATAAAGGCTATTATAAGTTTACTAAGGAAGACATTTATGCTGAAGTTGATAGTTCTGATATTAGTTTAATGAATATCACATTGAGTCCGTTTAAACAAGCAGAATTAATTGCAGCCACAGCCAAAAAAAGACTGGAGAATCCGCAGTGGGATGTCTCCATTAAAAAAAGAACCACCTATGATTCCAGTAAATTAATCCAATACCGTATTGGGAATATTTATTTTTATCCAGAAACCAAACTGAGTGATGTTACAGATAGTTTACCTTATGATAAAAGCTTCCTTGAAAAAAACTACAGTAATGTATGGATGCGCTATAAACAAGGTAAATTCAAATACAGTCCTTTAAAAGAGCATACTTTTTTTGCTCATGGAGAAACCTATAACGAAGAGCTTTATTTTAAATCGATGAATACTCTGGGGCAGGTGGGTGCATGGCAACAAGTGGATGGAAAAATTGTGCCCAGGAGTAAAGACACACTTGATTTTTATTTTTTCCTTACGCCTACTTTAAAACAAAACTTTACGGTTGACTTAGAAGGCAGCAGAAACACAGGCGATATTGGATCTGGCAATCTCTTTGGAATTTCAACAAACCTTTCGTACAGAAATAGAAATGTTTGGAAGCAAGCCATTCAATCGGTTACTAATTTTAGAACGGGAGTAGAATTGAATTTGAATTTAGGAAATAGCAATTCCGCTAGTGATCAATTAGTACAAACCTTTAATATTAGTGCCGGAGAAACTTTTGCATTTCCAAGATTGATACAACCCTTTAATAGATGGAAGGGCTTAAGAACATTGGATAATAAAAGAACGTTACTTTCTATTAATGCGGCTTATGTAGATAGAAAAAACTACTACAAACTTCGATCCATTGTGGGTAGCTGGGGTTACGAATGGAAAAAAGTGTATAGAAGAACTGAGAACACCTGGCTCTTCAAGCCTTTCAATATAGAACTCTATTCATTAGATACGCTTCCCGGATTAGATACCCTTTTCATGAAGAATCCTTTTTTAAGAAATTCATTTAATACGGGTAATATTTATAGTCAGAGTTTATCGTTTGTACGCACATTCAATACAACAAACAGCAAGAATCATTACCTAAGATTTGGCATAGAAGAAACAGGTTTGTTATTTGGAGCATTCAATAAATTAAAGGATAATATTTATCGATATATTAAACTGGAAGCCGAATATAAACAAACCAAGAAGTATCAAAAATCAATTATGGCATATCGGGCATTTGCAGGCTATGGTTATAATTATGGATCCTATCCTGGGACAAGCCCTTCTACCCTTCCCTTCTTTAAACAATTCTCTTTGGGTGGCCCCTATAGTATGCGCGCTTGGGGTTTAAGACAATTAGGTTTGGGTAGTTCCAATAGTTATGATAGTATTTCTACCAGCAGTTTTCGTGATCGTTATGGAGACATGGCTATAGAAGGGAATGTGGAATATCGATTTAATTTAGCTACGGTGGCTGGAGTTAAAATTGGATCTGCGCTGTATACAGATATAGGCAATATCTGGAATATCAAAAAGAACCCCAATGATCCAAATTCTGTATTTTCTTTATCCAATTTTGGTAAAGATCTGGCGATTGGTGTGGGTACTGGTGTAAGAATCGACTTTACTTATTTTTTGATTCGATTAGACTTTGCCTATAAAGTAAAAGATCCTGTACGCTTGGGTAATGATGGATGGATGAGTGTACGTAAATTTAATTGGACCGATGTGCGTGCGAATGGATTGGAAGTTCCCAATTTTGCTTTACAATTGGGTATCGGTCTCCCCTTCTAATGAGGCTCTCAGTAATTTAATTTCCTCTTCAAATTGCGTAATAGTTTTGGCGTCTTCAACTTTGAAATCGCCGATACGTGTTCTGCGTAAACTGCTCATATAACCACCTACACCCAAAGCCGCACCAAAATCGTTGGCAAGGCTTCTGATATAAGTTCCTGTAGCGCAAACTACTTTAAAATACACAATGGGAAGTTCTATTTTTTCAATACTGAAAGATTGGATCTTTACAGCACGTGGCTCTACTTCTACAGTAATCCCCTTTCTGGCTGAAATATATAATCGCTCTCCATTTTTTTTGATGGCAGAATGTTGTGGAGGATATTGCAAAATATCGCCTTCAAATTTTTTAGCAGCAGCAAGAATGTCCGATTCAGTGAGATGATCCATAGAAGTAAAATTTTCCGGATTAGATTCAAGATCAAAAGTGGGTGTAGTAGCACCAAGTGTAATGGTACCAATATATTCTTTTTCCATCCCCATATACTCATTGATCTTCTTGGTAAATTTTCCCGTGCAGATAATAAGAAGCCCTGTAGCTAATGGATCAAGTGTGCCTGCATGACCTACTTTTTTAACTTTGATGAGCCCTCTAATTTTATTGGAAGCATCAAAAGAAGTCCATTCCATCGACTTATCGATGAGTAAAACTTGACCGTCTAAAAAACTTTGTAATGCCTGCATAATAAAAATTCAAAAATCAAAAGTCAAAAAAAATACAAAGCCGTTCTAACATAGAACGGCTCTTTTTTCTATTGAATTATATTAATATGCTCTTGCGAACAATACTCTTTGTGTAGAAGGGTTTCCTGTATAAATACATTTCCCTTCCTCTAGTGGATTATTTAATGGAATACAACGAATGGTTGCTTTTGCCAATTCTTTGATCTTGTCTTCTGTTTCTGCCGTTCCATCCCAATGCGCAGAAATAAAGCCAGCCTTTGTATCTAACAGATGTACAAACTCATCCCATGTATCAGCATTGGAAATATGATTGTCTCTGAATGCGAGTGCTCTATTGTAAATATTCTGTTGTATCTCTTCTAATAGTTGTTTGATGTATTGCTCAATACCATCTAAACTTACACTCTGTTTTTCTTTGGTATCTCTACGTGCAACTTCTATTACATTGTTTTGTAAATCGCGCGCACCAATAGCCAAACGAACAGGAACTCCTTTTAATTCATGTTCTGCAAACTTCCATCCCGGACGTTGATTATCAGAATCATCGTACTTCACAGAAATACCTAATTCTTTTAATCCCTTTATTATAACGTGTACTCTTTCATCGAGTTGTGCTTTTTGTTCTTCACCTTTATAAATAGGTACAATCACCACTTGTATCGGTGCAATTTTTGGAGGTAGAATTAATCCATCATCATCGCTATGAGCCATTACCAAGGCCCCAATCAATCTGGTACTTACGCCCCAACTTGTTGCCCATACATATTCTAACTTATTTTCTTTATCACTGAATTTTACATCAAAAGCTTTTGCAAAATTCTGACCCAAGAAATGCGACGTGCCCGCCTGCAATGCCTTGCCATCCTGCATCATAGCTTCAATGCAATAGGTTTCTTCTGCACCCGCAAAACGTTCGTTCGGGGTTTTAATTCCTTTAATAACGGGCAATGCCATCCAATTCTCTGCAAAATCTGCATACACATCCAGCATCAGTTTTGTTTCAATGATGGCTTCTTCTTTAGTAGCATGTGCGGTATGACCTTCCTGCCATAAAAATTCTGCCGTACGTAAAAACAGACGGGTACGCATTTCCCAACGAACCACATTGGCCCACTGATTTACCAGAATAGGTAAATCGCGATATGATTGGATCCAACCTTTATAAGTACTCCAAATAATAGCTTCACTTGTTGGACGAACTACCAGCTCTTCCTCCAGTTTAGCTTCAGGATCTACAATTAGTTTTCCGGGATTGTTTTCGTCCGACTTTAAGCGGTAATGAGTAACCACAGCACATTCTTTTGCAAAGCCCTCTGCATTCTTCTCCTCTGCTTCGAATAAACTCTTGGGAACAAACAAAGGGAAATAGGCATTTTGATGCCCAGTATCTTTGAATTTTCTATCTAGCACATCACGCATATTTTCCCAAAGCGCATAGCCGTAAGGTTTGATTACCATACAGCCTCTAACTGCGCTGTAATCAGCTAGTTGACCTTTAATTACAAGGTCGTTATACCATTGCGAATAATCCTGTTCCCTGGTGGCAATTTCCTTACCCATTTTGATTTATGATTTCTTTAACAAATAAACAATAATAGTAACTTAAGGTGGCAGAGTATTTGACGTACTTAGTATGTGCTTAAGCTTCGCAAATGTATGTAACTTCACATTATCTAACGTTCAAACCTATCACCATGAAAAACAGTTTACTTTTTGCACTACTTGGAATGGGATTATTGGTAACAAGTTGTTCTACTGCATATAAGACAGATCAAACACCTGATGACGTTTATTATTCTCCTGGTAGACCTGCTGCAGAGAAGGTTGATATTGTGAAAGACCAATCACAAAGAGAGCAATACGATAATTATGTAAGTAGCACCGACGAGCAATTTTTACGCATGAAAGTGGGTAATTATAATCGTTGGAATATGTTGGATGATTATACCTATTGGAATGATAGCCGATATGATTTTGCACATTTTAATTATTATAGTTCTATTGGCTATAATAACTATTATGGACATAATAATTGGAACTTCGGTTGGGGTAACGCATTTTATAGACCCATATATTCTTGGGGAAATCCTTATTATACCTTGGTTAGTTATTATAATCCAAAAGCTACTGTGGGTAAGCCTAGCGAAAGTGGCATTAGTGCTTACAAGAATAAAAACTATTCAAATACCAACACTTATTCTGTAGGAAGTTCAAAATCGGGTTATAACAATTCAAATTATACCACACCTAGTTCTAATAATTTCAGCAACCTGGTTAAAAAAGTATTTAGCAGCTCCAGTCCTTCCGGCTCATACGATCGAGCTGCACGTACTTTCGACAACAACAGTTCCAGCAATAATAGAACTTCAAATAACAGCTCAAGCAGTAGCTATTCAGCACCTAGTAGTAATGCAGGTGGAAATAGTGGCGGCGTAAAAAGTACTGGAAGCAGCACAAGCTCAGGAAGAACTACCAGAAATTAATGTATTGAAAGGTTTCCAAAAAGATAAGAAGTTACACAGCAAATAACTTCTAAGACCCAACGCATACCCAAAACCTAATTTCATGAAAAAATATTTACTTATACTCTTTCTATTTTCAGGTGGATCCTTATTTGCACAAACACCAGATGATGCATTAAGAACTGCATGGTTTACACAAAATGGTACCGGCAGAAACACTGCAACTGGAGGTGTGATGGGATCTCTAGGTGGAGACATAACGGCCAACCACGTGAACCCTGCAGGATTGGGTTTATTTAAAACCAACGAATTGGTTTTATCGCCAGGATTTAATTTGAACAATAACAAATTAGATTATAGAGGCTCCAAAAATGCAGTGCAAAAAAACAACTTCAATTATGGAGCTTCTGGATTAATTCTAAGTTCTTCCAGCAATACTAAACGTAAGTGGACGAGTAGTGCATTTGCTGTTTCTGTAAATCAGGTAGCTAACTATAATAACCATATACAATTCACTGGATATAATAATGTGAGTTCTTTTTCAGAAAAATATTTAGAAGAATTAACAAAAGACAGGGCCGATACCAATGCTGCATTAAGCAATTATATTTTTGGTTCTTCCCTTGCATTTCGTACTTACTTAATTGATACCATTAGTGGCCCTGGAGGTGCGGTAACGGGATATCAGAGTTTGGTTCCATTATCTACCGGTGTAAACCAATCATACGATGCAATAACCACGGGTGGCTATCACGAAATTGCGGTAGGATTAGCGGGCAATATGGACGACAAAATGTATTTAGGGGGAAGCCTGGTAATACCGGTTATTAGTTATAACAGGGAGTTGCTTTATTCAGAAAAAGATGCCACGAACAACCCCAATAATAATTTCAGCAGTTTCGAATACAAAGAATCATTTAGTTCCAGAGGAATTGGTGTGGGATTAAAATTGGGTATGATTTATAAACCCACAGATTATTGGAGAATTGGATTTGCATTTCATACGCCACAAATGATGGGCTATAAAGATGAAATCCGCTCATCCATGATTACCAATACAGAAAGCTATGCCAAGACTGTTAGCGAAACTAGCGACAACTTAAATAGTGGCAATCCTGGTAAAAGTGAATACAATTTAATTACCCCCTATCGTGCGATAGTTAGTGCCAGCTACGTTTTCAGAGAGGTAAAAGATACCAGGAGACAAAAAGCATTTATCAGTGCCGATTTGGAATATGTAAATTATAGAGGTTCCAGATTTTCTGCAGTTGATAAATCAGATCAGGCATTAGTGAGTTATTATTCTTTGATAAATAATACGATCAAAGATTATTATAAAGGCAATTTTAATTTTAGAATTGGCGGCGAATTAAAATTCAATGTTTGGATGGTACGTTTGGGTGGTGGTTTTTATGGTAGTCCTTATGCTGATGCGAATTTAAAGGCCAACAAAATTGTGGCAAGTGGTGGATTGGGATATAGAAATCGTGGAGTATTTATTGATTTGAGCTATGCGCATGCATTTCAAAAAGATGTACAATTTGCTTACCGCTTAAATGATAAGGCGAATACTTTTGCTGCCCAAACAGGTGCAAGAGGAACGGTGATGTTGACGGTTGGATTTAAATTTTAATTTTTTAATTTTTCAACATCTATTGTTCTCGCATCGAACCAATTGATTTCAGGATCTTTTTTGAACCAGGTCATCTGACGTTTGGCGTACTGACGGGTATGTTGTTTTATTAAATCAATAGCTGTATCTAAAGAAATTTTTCCTTCAAAATAGTCGAAGATCTCTTGATATCCAACTGTTTGAAGGGCGTTATTTTTTCGATGAGGAAACAACTGTTCAGCTTCCTTTATTAAACCATTTTCCAACATCAGATCTACGCGTTGATTAATTCTTTGATTTAATATTTCGCGGGGCAGTTCTAATCCGATTTTAATTATTTTAAAAGGCCTTTGTTTTTTTTCTGACTTTCTAAAATCAGTAATAGATATCCCTGTAGTAAGAATCATTTCAAGTGCACGCATCAATCTTTGTGGATTTTCCTGTTCTGCGATTTGCCAGAACTGGGGATCTTTTTGGGCCACTTCTGTTTGTAACCAGTACATCCCCTTTGCAGCATATTCTTGAATAATTTTTTCGCGAACTAAAGGGTCTATCCTGGGCATTGAATCCATTCCTTCACAAAATGCCTTTATATATAATCCAGTTCCGCCCACCATTACAGTGCTTTGATACTTTTTAAAAATAGCTTCTGTTTTTTCCAATGCATACTGCTCAAACTTACCTGCATTGAGTTCTTCTGTCATCGAATGAGAATCTATAAAATGATGCTTTACTCTTTTCAATTCTTCCCATGAAGGCTTCGCTACTGCAATTCCTAATTCAGTAAAACACTGTCTTGAATCAGCTGAAATAATTTCGGTTTGTAAATGCTCCGCTAATGCAATCGCAAATGCAGTTTTACCAACAGCAGTTGGTCCGCAAATAATAAACACGGTATTCATCTCATTGAGCATAGAGGATATTTACAAAGAAGACCAACCCTTGTGAGTGATTGGTCTTTCTATTATATATTTAAATGAAATTTAGAATGCTTCTTCATCCTGGCCTTCTTCGGTTTCAGCTTCTTCATCTGAATCAGAAGAATCAGTTCCTTCTCCATCACCTTCTTCACCAAATCCATCAATGGCTTCTGTTAAATCATATTTCTCTTCAATGTCTGCAAACTTATCTCCCAACAAACTCTTAGTGCCATATTGTTGGGGTCCAATTCCTTCCGTTCTGGTGGTAACCGGATATTGCATTTTACTGTTTTCCTCTTTACTTACATTGATCAATTCTACTAAGAAGGTCCAATTCTTGGTAAAATCATATACGTAAACAAATTTTTGATTCGTATCCCTGATTTCACTGCCAATGGTTGTATCAGACATCAGCAAAGGGTCTACAGGATATTTTTTATCGTATTTCTCCACGCTAATTTCTCGGCCACGTTGCCAATGATCGTTACTTCTAAAAAAAGTAGCCTGATGTTTACAATCGAATTCGAACGACTTCAGAATGGCTAGATGCAATTCCAGAAAATTTTGCGTGTGTTTAATCACCACATCTCTATAAACAGCATCGTCTTCTTCTAAATAAATTCTAAATTTTAAAACAGCCATTAATGAAAGAATATTAATTAGTGTAATTATTTAATAAAAGCTCCTTTTCAGGAAAGTATGCAAATTAAGCAAGTAAGTTTTAGAAACGAAAGAATTTAGGATTTATTCGGTGATGGAATCTGTAACTCTGCAGCTTTCTGCAACATATAGCTAAAAGCTGCATCATAATCGTTCGGAATTAGCCCGTCTAAAATGGCTTCCCTGATGGCATCTTTAATTAATCCCACGTTTTTGCCAGGGGTTAAACCAAAATGGTCCATGATCATACTTCCTGTAATGGGAGGCTGCCAGTTGCGCATTTGATCGCTTTCTTCCACTGTTTTCATGCGAAGCTTCACCATTTCGAAGTTTTGCAAGTATCGTTTTACTTTATACTTGTTTTTACTGGTGATGTCGGCCGAGCACAATAACATCAAAGCATCAATATCCTCACCCGCTTCAAATAACAACCTTCTTACTGCACTATCTGTAATATTTTCATTCGTTAAACTAATGGGGCGCAAATGCAGAGCCACAAGTTTTTGAACCAATTTCATCTTTTCATTCAAGGGCAATTTCAACCGGGTAAATATTTTCGGAACCATTCTTGCACCTACTGTTTCATGGCCATGAAAGGTCCAACCATGCCCCTCTTCAAATTGTTTTGTGGCTGGCTTGCCAATATCGTGCAATAATGCTGCCCATCTTAACCACAAATCATTGGTTTGTTCGCAAATATTATCAATCACCTGAAGTGTATGATAGAAATTGTCTTTATGGCCCATTCCATCAATATATTCAGCACCATGCAACTCAACCATTTGAGGAAAAATAATCGCTAGTAAATCTGTCTTATATAAAAGATCCCAACCAACAGAAGGTTTATTACAAAGCATGATTTTATTCAACTCATCAGTGATGCGTTCTTGAGAAACAATTTTGATACGGTCTGCTTGCGTTTTAATGGCATCTAAAGTTTCTGGTACGATTGTAAAATCTAGCTGACAGGCAAAGCGAATGGCCCTCATCATCCGCAGTGGGTCGTCGCTAAAAGTCTGTTCGGGAAATAAAGGAGTTTGGATGCGTTTTTGTTCAATGGCTTCTAAACCATTGAAAGGATCAATGAGCATTCCAAAATCAGCTTTATTTAGGCTAATGGCGAGTGCATTAATGGTAAAATCTCTCCTATTTTGATCGTCTTCCAGGCTACCGGTTTCTACCCTGGGCTTTCTGCTATCTGGTTGATAACTTTCTTTTCTTGCACCTACAAATTCAATTTCAAATTCAGGTAATTTGATTTGGGCGGTACCAAAATTTTTAAAATAAGCCACAGTTGGTCGGGGTTCAAAAAGCTCGGCAACCCGATGAGCCAGGGCAATCCCATCACCAAGGCAAACGATATCTGCATCTTTTGAACTGCGGCCAATGATCTTATCACGTACAAATCCCCCGATCAAATAAGTGGGTAACTGCAATTCATTCGCAGCAAATGCAATTTTATCAAAAATGACTCTTTCTATATTGGAACAAGGTATCTGCATTTGCTGCAAATGTAATAAGCTTTACCGGCTAATCATGGGGTAATGGAGCCATTAACTGCTCATTCTTTATTTTCATAGCACAATTAAAATGGGTTTCTGGGCAGTTTTTTTTACCATGAATACCACATGGTCTGCAACTTAAGGGCTCATCTATTTCAACAATTGTCCGATTATTTGAAAGCGGGCCATAACCAAATGCAGGAATCGTAGAACAATAAATGGCCGTAACAGGAGCATTCACAGCAGAAGCAAAGTGCATGGGTGCAGAATCATTCACATAATTCATCGTAGCTTTCTCCATCAGTGCAGCTGATTCTAAAAAATTTAATTTCCCTGCTAAGATGCTATTATTTCTTTCAGGCAAAGCAGCCATAATTTCTGTACATAAAGCAGTATCTGATGGAGCTCCTAATAAGTAGATAGTATATTTTTCAGGTATTACTTGTACTAATTCAATCCATTTAATAACAGGGAATTGTTTTGTAAACCAAACTGATGCAGGAGCGATACAGATATATGGTTGGTTGATATACTTAGCAATGGCTGCTTTATCAATCTGGGAAGGATATAACTTAGGTTTTGATGCAACAGGATGTGAGGCATTTTCTATCAACTGAAAATTTCTTTCTACTTCATGTAACACCATATTACCCTTACTAAAAATATGCTTGATCCGTTTGGTAAAAAATATACTTAAGGGATTTTTATCAAAACCAATTGTTTCTTTGGCGCCAGATAATATTGTTATCAAACCTGTTGCTGCAAAGCGTTGTACATTCATCAAGAGATCGTATTGAATACTCCTGATTTGTTTAATAACTTTAAAAAGATGACTGTATTTATGTTCTTTTTTATTCCAGACCAACACATCATTCAAAAAAGGGTGGCCATGAAATAATGCTTCATTTCCCTTTCGAACAAGTATATCAATTTTAGCGTTTGGATATTGGATATGCAAGTCCTCTAACAATCCTGTTACCAATACTACATCCCCGATAAAAGCGGTTTGAATCACCAGGATTTTTTGCATCCAGCAAAATTACTCAATAAAAGGGTTGCTTCACAAATAGGGAAAGCAAATACTATTCATATTCTAGTTCATTGCTAAAATATTCCCAGTCGAATAATATAAAACTGCTGTAGATTTTATGAAGTGTAAATAAGGTACCCCTATTTTGTTTGTGTCTGCGACTTATTTCTCTAAATTGAATGGTATCCTTTTCTATCCCCAAATTCGTTACTGCCTGGAGAAAAGGTTTCATTTTGCTGGACGGAACGTCTAAAATAACCCTTGTCATATACTTAATTGTTCTATTAAATTGGTGAAAAATATCAACAAATGCAAGTTTTAGAGTCATTTTTTTAATCTTTTTTTAATCTTTTTAAAATTTGAAAATAAATGCTCAAAACTTCCAAATTACCATTTACGCGCTAGCCTACAGTGGAAGTTTTCGTAAACCCATTTACCTATTTCTAAGCTTTGAAACTTATGTTTGCAAAAAAATTGAGCATGTTATTACAAGCATTGATCCTGGAAGCATGGGATAATAGGGAACTTTTAAAAGACAGTAAGTATACGAATGCAATAAGAGCAGTCATTGAAGAAGTAGATAAAGGTAGACTTAGAACAGCCTCTCCAACCGAAAATGGATGGGTAGTTAACGAATGGGTAAAGCAGGCCATTTTACTATATTTCGGAATTCAGCAAATGCAAACCTGGGAATTAGCTCCTTTTGAGTTTTATGACAAGATGTTGTTGAAAAGCAATTACAAAGAACTAGGAGTTCGGGCGGTACCACATGCTGTGGCCCGGTATGGTGCTTATTTAGCAAAGAACGTAGTACTCATGCCGAGTTATGTAAATATTGGTGCTTTTGTTGATGAAGGAACTATGGTTGATACATGGGCTACAGTAGGTAGTTGTGCACAAATTGGCAAAGGTGTGCACCTGAGTGGTGGTGTAGGTATTGGTGGAGTTTTGGAGCCATTACAAGCTAGTCCGGTGATAATAGAAGATGGCTGTTTTCTTGGAAGCAGGGCCATTGTAGTAGAAGGTGTAATTGTAGAGAAAGAAGCGGTGTTGGGGGCGAATGTGGTGTTGACTAAGTCGACCAAAATTATTGATGTAAGCGGACCAGAGCCTATCGAATATAAAGGAAGAGTACCCGCCAGAAGTGTGGTAATACCTGGTACTTATCCGAAGCAATTTCCAGCAGGTGAATTTCATGTAAACTGTGCATTAATTATTGGAACACGCAAACCAAGTACCGATTTAAAAACCAGCTTGAACGATGCCCTACGTGAATTTAACGTGAGCGTTTAAAAGGTTCAGGCAACCCTATATGCAGCAAGGCAAAAAAGATACAGCATACCAGATAAGTTTAGCAGGATTTCTGATAACTATTTTGGGTGCTGTATTTTTTTCTACGAAAGCCATTTTTGTAAAATTGGCTTTTAAATCAACAGGGGTTGATGCCATTACTTTATTAAGTCTGAGAATGCTTTTTTCTTTGCCATTTTATTTAGTGGCAGCATGGTTGGGATCAAAAAAAGAATCGGCTATTTCCCTTACTGCAAGGCAATGGTTTTATCTAATACTATTAGGAATATTCGGATATTATTTAAGCAGCTTATTTGATTTTATAGGTTTACAATATGTATCAGCAGGTTTAGAAAGATTGATCCTTTTCCTTTACCCTACTTTTTCTGTATTGATCAATACTTTTCTTTACAAAACCAAGCTCCATAAAACACAGATCATTGCTCTGATGTTAACATATCTGGGAATTGGTATTGCGTATCTGGGAGAAATGAAAATTGATACCGATAATCCGAATTTTTATTTTGGATCATGGATGATTTTTCTCTGTGCGGTAACTTATAGTTTTTATTTAGTGGGTACCGGTAGAATGATTCCCAAAGTGGGTGTTACCAGATATACAGCCTATGCTATGTTATCTGCAACTGCAGGCATTTTTATTCATTTCCTACTGACTAAAAATGTACAAGAAATTCCATTTACACCCACACTCATTTGGTATAGTATTGCCTTAGCAATCATTGCAACTGTTCTTCCATCATTTATGATGAGCAATGGAATGAAAAAGATTGGCAGCAATAATGTGTCGATCATTACAAGTATCGGTCCGGTTTCAACCATCATACAAGCCCATTTCTTTCTTGGCGAAAACATCATTTTACCCCAGATCATTGGAACCCTCCTTGTCATTATTGGTGTTCTTCTAATTGGTTGGCAATCGAAAAATAAGGCGGTAGAAACCGCTTAGACTTCATTGACCGAATTTTTATTGCCACTTACCGAGCTTTGCCGATCAATAACCTAAAAGCCCTTTTTTTGAAAGATTTGCCAGAATAGATTTGTAGAATAAAACCAAAACAATGGACAACAATCAAAACCCAATCAAACCCAATTATAACGGCAATATTCTTGCTGGTTTAATTATCATCGCAGTAGGTGCCTCTTATATGCTAAAAAATATTGGCTTCCCTTTCCCCGATTGGCTATTTAGCTGGCCAAGTTTATTAATTGTAGTGGGCCTATATTCTGGCGTAAAACATCGCTTTAGAAATAACGCCTGGATTTTCATTATAGGTATCGGCTTATTTTTTATGGGAGAAACTTATTTTACAAATATTCCATTTATGCATGATATGCCTACTAGAGAATTCTTAATTCCTATCTTGATTATTGCGGTAGGTGTGATTGTAATATTAAGACCTCGCCGGCATATTTATGGTGAAAGGCTGGGAGATAAATTTGCCAATAAAAATTGGGGCGGATCTGAAAACTGGCAGGCATACGGTAGTTCCAAAGGAATGGATAACAATGATTATTTACATGTTGATTCGGTTTTTAGTGGCGTACAAAGAACCATCCTTTCGAAAAACTTTCAGGGCGGAAAAGTGGCCTGTGTTTTTGGAGGTGCAGAAATTGATCTTACACAGGCAGATTTTACGGGAACTATCCAATTAAGATTAGAAGCCGTATTTGGTGGTATTAAATTAATTGTGCCCCCACATTGGCAGGTGATGAATGAAATTGATGGTGTATTTCACGGTGTGGATGATAAAAGAAGAGCACCTGCCGGAGCGTATAACGATATTAATAAAACACTGGTATTAAAAGGTTCTGCTGTATTTGGTGGAATTGAAATAAGAAGTTACTAAATTCATTGTTCAAGCAATTCATTTGAAAGAAAGTTTTCTTCAAAATAAAAATAAATTCCTGTTCAGTATTTCCATAATACTGGGCTGGAGTTTTTTTACACTAATTCAGATTAAACTCTTACAAGATCTTGGAATCAATGCATCAATTACCTGGGTGGATGCCAGTATCAGTTCCTTATCATTAGCATTGATCAGTTATTTAATTACCAATAACATGCGTTACTATCTTCCAGGAAAAGAAAGATACTGGTATGTATTTGTAATGAGTCTTTCTTTGAGTGGTCTCTGGCTCTTAATTGTTCGCGTAATATTGTGGCTCTGGTTTAGGGAGAATACCAATTACCAGCAATTTTTAAGTCAAACTTCAAATGTTCGTTATGCCATTAGTTTTCTATTAATTGGTTGCATTACTATGGTGAGTTTATTATGGTATACACAAAAAGATGCCACAGAAATAAAAGAAAGGGAACAGGAAACATTACAACTGGCAAAAGATGCCGAACTCTTTAAATTAAGACAACAATTACAACCCCACTTTTTATTCAATAGTCTCAATAGCATTAGCGCACTTGCCGGATCACAACCAGAAAAAGCAAGGCATATGATACAGCAGTTATCCGATTTTTTAAGGGGTACACTCAAAAAAGAAGATCAGGAATCGATTAGCTTACAGGAGGAAATCAATTATTTACAATTGTATTTAGACATAGAAAAAGTTCGTTTTGGTCATCGCTTAGATACCCTTGTTACAGTATCAGAAGAAGCCGCCAAATTGCATTTGCCCGCATTAATTTTGCAACCTATCGTAGAGAATGCCATTAAATTCGGACTTTACGATACTACCGAAGCAGTAACTATTAGCATTCATGCCGAGGCAATTCCGAATGCTTTACGAATTGAAGTTAGCAACCCTTTTGATTCAGAAACATCGAATCTGGGAAAAGGAACTGGATTTGGTCTTTCTTCCATTCAAAGAAGGTTATACCTGATTTATGGAAGAAATGATTTACTCAAAACCACAGCAACAGAAAACATATTTATTTGCAGCATAGAAATCCCTGTTTAAACAAAACAAATGAAACTGATTATCATAGATGACGAGCCACTAGCAAGGAGTTTGATTATAGAATACCTTGCCAATTTTCCTGAGCTGGAGTTAGTGCAGGAATGTAGTGATGGTTTTGAAGGACTCAAAGCGATCAATCAATATAAACCCGATTTAATTTTTCTCGATATCCAAATGCCCAAGATCAATGGGTTTGAACTTTTGGAGCTTATTGAAAACCCTCCTGCAGTCATTTTCACTACCGCATTTGAAGCCTTTGCTATCAAAGCTTTTGAAGCACATGCGATTGACTATTTATTAAAACCATTTAGCCGCGAACGTTTTAATAAGGCGGTAGAAAAATGGCTACAACAAAGAAACACGCATATACAAAAAACGGAACCTTTATTAGATACCATTGCTGCGGGAACAGGACAGCATCATCGAATTGTTTTGAAAGAGAATGGCAGGATTAAAATCATACCTACACAACAAGTGCAATATGTAGAATCGGCGGATGATTACGTAAAAATTCACTGCTCTGAAGGGGTTTATTTAAAGAACAAAACCATGCAATATTTCGAAACACATTTAAGTGAGGCAGATTTTGTTCGCATTCATCGATTCTACCTTGTAAACATACAACTCATTCATAAGCTGGAACCCTACGAAAAAGAGGGTCATTTAGCAATCCTTAGCACTGGTCAGAAACTGCCGGTAAGCAAGTCTGGCTATGCAAAATTGAAGAGTGTTTTGGGTTTATAAACAAAAGCTGACCATTATCATTGGAAATATGTAGGCAATTGCACTAATATGCAGTTCAATCAATTTCGAATAATGGCAAATAATAATTTCAATATTGAGGGCTTAACTGATCAACAGGTAATTGAAGCCAGAGAAAAATTTGGTCATAATACACTAGAATTCAAAAAAGAAAATGGGTTTATAGATGCGGTAAAGAGTTTAGCAAAAGAACCCATGGTGGTTCTTTTATTGGCAGCATCAATCATATACTTTGTAAGTGGTAAAACAGGTGATGGTATTTTTTTATCGTTTGCGATTTTTTTGGTTGCCACCATCTCACTTTACCAGGATTCCAGAAGTAGAAATGCACTGGAAAAATTAAAAAGCTTTTCTGAACCCAATGCAAAAGTGATTCGAAATGGTGAACTGATAGAAATAAAAAGTGATGAATTAGTAGTAGGCGATTTTTTGATGGTGGAAGAAGGAAATTCAATTTCAGCAGATGGAACCATTGTTCGATCGAACGATTTTTCTGTGAATGAATCTGTTCTTACTGGTGAATCATTTTCTGTATTAAAAGATGCTACTAAAGAAGACCCCAATATATACAGAGGAACCAGTGTTGCTGGCGGTTTAGCCATTGCAACTGTTACAGCTACAGGTAACGATACCAAATTAGGCAAGATCGGAATAAGTTTAGAAAGCATTGTAGAAGAAAAGACGCCACTCGAAAAACAGATTTTCAATTTTGTAAAGAAAATGGTAATCCTTGGTGCGGTTGTATTTTTAATTGTATGGCTGATCAATTACCTGCATTCAAAAGACATACTCGATAGTTTGCTCAAGGCCTTAACCCTTGCCATGAGTATTTTACCAGAAGAGATTCCTGTAGCGCTTGCCACATTTATGGCATTAGGTGCCTGGCGTCTCATGCAAATGGGAATCATTGTAAAGCAAACTAAAACAGTAGAAACACTTGGAAGTGCCACCGTAATCTGTACAGATAAAACAGGAACACTAACTGAAAATAAAATGAGCCTGGCCAAAGTATTTTCATTACCAGAAGGAAAAATCAGCGATACCAGCCAGCAAATGTGCAATTCCGAAAAAGAACTGATTAGAATCGCCATGTGGGCCAGTGAACCTATTCCTTTTGATCCCATGGAAATTGCTTTACACGAAAGTTACTTGTTTCAATCTGAGACAGATGAAAGGCCTCAGTTCAATATGATTCATGAATATCCTTTAAGTGGCAAACCGCCAATGATGACGCACTTATTTGAAAATGAGCGTGGAGATAGAATTATCGCAACAAAAGGTGCACCAGAAGCGATCATGAATGTTTCTAATTTAAATCAAGTACAAATTCTAGAAATACATAAAGCCATTGAAATATTAACCAAAGAGGGTTATCGGGTTCTATGTGTGGCTGAAACAACTCATACAGGAAATGATTATCCAGAAACACAACAGGAATTTAGGTTTGAGTTTAAAGGAGTTCTTGCTTTTTACGACCCCCCAAAAAAGAACATTACTGAAGTGTTGAATCATTTTTATAAAGCAGGCATTTCAGTGAAAATTGTAACCGGAGATAATGCAGCTACTACTGCATCAATTGCTGAACAAGTTGGGTTTAGGGGTTACGATAAAACGATTACTGGTGATGAACTGATGCAATTAAGTGATGAAGATTTGGATAAAATAGTTAGTGTAACGCAGATCTTTACCAGGATGTTTCCGGAAGCCAAACTTAGAATAATCAATGCCTTAAAAAGAAATAATGAAATTGTAGCAATGACTGGAGATGGGGTAAATGACGGCCCCGCATTAAAAGCTGCACATATTGGAATTGCCATGGGGAAAAAAGGAACAGAGATAGCTAAACAGGCGGCATCCTTAATTCTGGTAGAAGACGACCTTTCAAAAATGGTGGATGCCATTGCCATGGGAAGAAGAATCTATACTAATTTGAAGAAAGCCATTCAATACATTATCTCGATTCATATTCCAATTGTGTTAACTGTATTTATACCATTGGCATTGAGTTGGAAGTTCCCGAATATATTTAGTCCAGTACATATCATTTTCCTGGAACTCATTATGGGGCCAACCTGCTCCATTATTTATGAAAATGAGCCCATGGAGAAGAATACCATGAGTCAGAAACCTCGTGCATTAAGCAATACTTTTTTTAATTGGAAAGAATTAACCACCAGTATTATACAAGGTTTGATGATTACGGTTGGTACACTTTCTGCTTATCAGTATGCCGTATATCAGCAATTAGATGAGGCAACCACCAGAACCATGGTATTTACTGTTTTAATAGCTGCAAATATTTTACTCACTTTGGTAAACCGTTCTTTTTATTATTCGCTATTTACTACTTTAAACTATAAGAACAATTTAGTATTACTCATCATCTCAATAACAATTGCAATCACTGCTTTATTGATTTTCGTACCGATACTTACTCAGTTTTTTGGTTTTTCTCAATTAACCATCCTGCAAATATTAATTGCGATTGAAATAGGATGTTGTACCGTAATCTGGTATGAATTGATCAAATGGATTAAACGTTTAAAAAGAGCAACTAATTGATTGAATAATTACTTTTTTTACTTGATTTAAAGAATTTGAGAACGAAATTCTCACTATTGTTATCAATTCTAACCCGCCATGAAACAAATTCGAAATAATCAAATTCTAAATGCTTTGAATTCATCAAAGCATACGGTAACTTATTTTGGCGAATTAGGCAAACCCATGAAGTATATTACGCCTTCAGTAGAAAGATTATTGGGGCATTCAGTTGAAAATTATTATCAAGAAGGTTTTTGGGAATCTTTAATTCATCCAGATGATATAGCCATTGTAAATGATTTTTTTACCAGGATTCATGAAATATCAGAATTTAAAGTAACCGTTAGAGCAAGAAAAATAGACGGTAATTATATCTCCATCATAAATGCGGGTACTGTAATTAAAAAGGAGGGCATGTTAGTTGCCGTCATTGGAAATGTATACCCACTAAAGGAAACAGAAAACACTAAAAAGATATTAGATCTTAAATCATATTATTCAGAGATCCTTTTAGAAAATATTGGATTAATTTTTTATGCAGTAGATAATGATTTCAGGATTATCGCAAAAAATAAACTATTCGACAAATGGGCGTGGGACAAATTCGAAATAATCTACCAGATTGGAGATCCTATTTTTCATTCGAAAATTCCAGATTCTTTAAAACAAGACTACAAAAATGCCTATGCCACTTGTGCAAGTAAGGGTTTCTACACCTACCGAATTTCGAGGAATGAAAAAGAATATGATTTAGCGTTATCTCCTATACTCATAAAAAATTTAGTTGAGGGAATATCTGTATTTCATTTTGATAAATCCTCACAAAGAAATCTTCTAAATGTGGCTTCTTTTTTACACAATGCTTTAGAAAATAAGTCTTTAACAAATCAAGAACTCATATATACCCTTGATAAAGAATTTAAATTCATTTCCTTCAATGAAGCCTTTTCAAAATTATACTTCAGTTTCCTGGGCAAAGAACCAGAAATTGGTAAGCAAACTAAATTTATTCATGGAGATTCCTCTATAAGTATGAATTTAAAAAACTGGTATCATAAAGTATTAAAAGGAGACACTAGTGTTTTGATGTTATAAATATAAGTTCTTTGAAAGTCTTGTCTGTATTGTGTTTCAGCGGTTTTGTAGCCTAACACGATTTGAAAAGTTTGAAATTTTATCTTAATATAACACCTTGATAATCAATTAATATGAATCAAGGTGCTTATTTGTTCTCACAACTTATTTCAATCGTTTCGCCTACAAGTTTTAAAACATGTGTCAAAAGGTATAACGGTGATTATAAAACCAAACATTTTACTTGTTGGCGACAATATCTCTGCATGGTTTTTGGCCAGCTAACTCATAGAGAAAGTTTGTCTGATACCATCCTTTGTTTAAAAGCCAATGAGAATAAATTATATCACCTTGGCATTGGTGAAGCGATTGCTAAAAGTACCTTATCAACTGCTAACGAAAATAGAGATTGGAGAATCTTTGCTGATTTTGCTTGGGTCTTAATTAAAGAAGCCCAATCATTATATGCAGGCGAAAAAGATCTTGAACTCTCCATTGATAACCCTGTTTTTGCAATTGATGCTTCTACTATTGATATGTGTCTTTCACTTTTTCAATGGGCAAATTTCAGAACAACAAAAGCTGGAATAAAACTACATGTTCAACTAGATTTGAGATCGGCAATTCCAGAGTTTATTCAAATTACACCTGCAGCCATTCATGAGGTAAATATTCTTGATACAATTTCTTATCAAATTGACAGCTTTTACATACTAGATAGGGGTTACATCGATTATGAACGACTGTATCGAATCCAAACTTCAAAAGCATTTTTTGTGATTAGGGCAAAGGAAAATATGCATTTTAAATGTGTAAAATCAAATAAAAAAAATACTACTCTTGGCATTCTTGCTGATCAATTAATTAAAGTTCAAGGTCATTATGCATCTAAGAACTATCCAATCAAAATCAGGCGTATAAAATTCTATGATGTTGAACATAAACGCGTGCTTGTATTTCTAACGAACAATCTAGAATTACAAGCAACTGAAATTGCTAAACTGTATAAACACCGTTGGAAAATCGAATTGTTTTTTAAGTGGATAAAACAAAACTTAAAAATCAAAACATTCTGGGGCACCAGTGAAAACGCAGTAAAAGTTCAGATATGGATTGCCATCTCAGTTTACATAATTGTTGCCATTGCAAAGAAGAGATTTAATCTCAAGCAATCGCTTTATGAAATGCTTCAAGTAATCAGCATATCCGTCTTTGATAAAGTACCAATTAATGAACTTTTTTCAAACACAATACAACAAAATTTCAAAGAGCTAAATCGTAACCAATTGAATATCTTCGAGTAATATCAAAACGCTAGTGATAC
>JANYEA010000122.1 GCA_025363385.1 Bacteroidota bacterium
GGGCCGGTGATGGCTATTCCTACTGCTTCGTTCAAATTACCTTTGATAAACAATGTTTCTAATTCTTTGATTCTTGGAAATAAAATCACCTCTTCTTTGTGCATGTGTGCAGTCATTTCTTCCTGAATTTCCTTGAATAGCTGTAATACTTCAACCATGTAAGGAAATCTTTCTCCATGTTTATTGGCTACTTTTTCAACATGAAATATAATTTGAGGCATGGATTGCTTAACATAAAAGTGATGATGTATCAAAATATAACTTATCATCTGCTCAGCTGTCATTTCTTCAAAGGGCAATTGATTGGCTAATCTAGGCTGCATATGTGCAGTTAATTCAGCAGCAATTTCATTTACTGATAGTCCCTTTGAATTACAAGCTTCCTCTAAAGTTCTTTTGCCATTACAACAAAAATCTAAACTGTATTTTTCTAATACTGGAACTGATGCACTGTTTTTGGTTACAATTGATGCAAGTGTTTGTGTACTAATATTTTCCATTTGATTTATTTTATTCCACAAAGTTGTATTGGTTTTGCATTTTGAATTATGATTCAAATCAGGTTCTCTTTTTTATTCCCAAATTCAACAATAACATTCCAGAAAATAAGAAAAAGGCTGCCAGTAACAATAGTTCATTGATATATTTAACTGACTGCTCGATGATGGCAGTAATTCCTTGTGTCATTAATAAACATTCATTAAATATAATTCCAAACACAAACACAATCAGCCCAGTAATCACTAGCTTATTTAATTGAATCAATTGTGCAGAAAAGAAATTTGCAATGAGAAACAAACTGATTACGCCTAATAATATTAAATGTAAATAGGCTATTACAATAGGTCTAAATCCAAAAGCTAATGTGCTGATAGAAGGAATCGTAGAAGTAGCTTGCAAGAAAAATTTAACGCTTAATGCTATGCCAGAAAATAGTAGTAGCGAATTTGCAGGTTTCACAAATTGCTTTAAGAACTCAACTTTTTTGGGGAGTATTTGCTTCAAAAATA
This sequence comes from Bacteroidota bacterium, assembly GCA_025363385.1. Lineage (GTDB taxonomy): Bacteria > Bacteroidota > Bacteroidia > Chitinophagales > Chitinophagaceae > Sediminibacterium. The sequence goes on from JANYEA010000122.1 coordinate 1,011, forward strand.
TAACCCAGGCCAATAATTGTAAAATGGCCGATATTACTATGATTGCAGATATAGTATTTGGCATTGGTAGCCATAAAGCAGATAAGAAATAGGCTGGCACACAAGAACTAGCAAAAAGCCAGAATATTTGTTTTTGGTTTTTTATAAATGGGATTGTAATTAATATTTTCTCAATACATAAACCCATGCAAGAAAAGAAAAACCAACCATTGTATTGAAAATGTAAAAAAAAGTACACGGATAATAAATACCAGTTTTGGTGTATGATCTTATTTGCCATCAAAATAGCTAAACTAAATGCACCAAGTGCCGATAAGGCATTAAAGAGTAATCCTGCCTTAAACCAATGACTAACAACAGTTTTTCTATCTATTGTATTCAAATCCTTCCAAAAAAGAAAAGCGAAGATCCAACTGATAAAAATGGAAATGGTTGAAAAACTAATCGAGAAAATGCCATACCCCTGAAATGGAAAACTAATAAGCATTCCGTAGGCAGTGATTAGATTTCCCCATAAAAGCCATTGGTATTTTGGAAAAAGGTCTTGATGTAATTGTCTTGAAATAAAATCAACTAAAAAAGCCATCAATGCCATACTAATCCAACCGGTAAAAGCAAAATGCGAATGACCGTGTAAAAGGTGCTTTTGGTCGATAAATGGCAAGCTAAAAGCAATTTTATAGCGAAGTATCAGTCCAATTAAAGCAACTAATAATAAATTGAAAAAAGAGATCCTTAGCCAATACAATAATCTAGCAGACATATTTACCATTTAAGGCAAAATAAGTTTAAGTAAGCTTATTGTATTATGATTTGAATCACAACTAACAGTATACTTTTCCTTTATCTACAATCACAGTACCCTTTTTATGCATATTCCGGATAGCCCTGATTACTGTTTCTACACGAAGCCCTGTCATGTCTGCTATCTGTTGACGAGTAAGTTTCACCCGGTTACATTTTGTACAGATATTTTTCGAAGAGTCTTTGAAATATTTGAATAAACTACTAATGCTATGTTCTGGATTATGGTTTGCAAGTTCTCTTACAATCATAAACTTAAACCTCAATCTTTCAGCCAATAACTTGCTAAATGCAAAATGTATCTCAGCATTCTCTCGGATCATCTGATGGAATGTGTTTTTGTTTAGTCGTAATAGAATAGAATCTTCATTGGCAATGGTTGTAGCTGCATAAACTCCATTATCGAATAGGGGTAACTCTCCAAAACATTCTCCAGGCTCTATCATCACTTGCAATATTTCTTTACCCTCTTCATTGATATTTGCCCATCGAACACTACCACTAACAAGTTGAAGGTAGAAGCTGCAAATGCCATCTTCTTGGAATATAATATCACCTTCTGTTACTTTTTTATAAGTAGCTCCCCATGCTAATAAAGTATTGATATCTACTATCATGAAATAGATTTTATTGATTTATTTGGTGTGAAACTATCTGTCTATTGAAATCTAAACCATGATATAAATCATGTTTCAACTCTTTTTCCGCTTTGCGTTAAAAAAATCTTCGCGCTTATGATTCAACGCATAAAATAAGGCGGGGGGGCTTTGTACACTTGCATTGTAAATTATAAAAAAATAAACAAATAGACCATGAAAAAATTGACGACCCTCGGGATACTGGCTTTATTTATCGCTGCATGCGGTGGTGGAAATTCCGGAAATACCTCTACAAAGTCTGAAGTAGTATCTACAGATGCTACCAGTACTGGAAACCCTTCATACGATCCAAATCGGGGTGAGGGAAAATTCAAATCAGTGGATATAAGTGGCAGTCTTGATGCTACAATGGCTGAAAATGGCAATAAAATTTTTGCTATTAAGTGTAGTAGCT
>JANYEA010000107.1 GCA_025363385.1 Bacteroidota bacterium
AAGAACTACCAAAAGTAAGAGCAGGCAGGATAATTTTTACGAAGTGGAAGCCAAAGCCAAAACAAAAATTGAAGATGCACAACTACAGCTTGAAGTAAAAATGAGTAGGCTGGGAGGGAAGATTGTTGAAATGAAAAAAGTATACAAGTCATTTAACGACAAACCCATCTTAAAAGGTTTTGATTATAATTTTAGTAAAGGAGAACGCATAGGAATCATAGGCAAAAATGGTGTGGGCAAATCCACATTCATGAATGTGTTGCAACAATTAGAACCTGCCGACAGTGGTAAAATTGTTGTGGGAGAAACCATCATCTTCGGTAATTTTTCACAGCAAGGTTTGATAATTAAGGAAGATATGCGTGTGATTGAATATGTGAAAACCTTCGCTGAAAATTTTCCACTTGCAAAAGGGGGAAGTTTAAGTGCTGCCCAATTTTTGGAACTATTTTTATTTACGCCCGACAAACAATACACTTATTTAAGTGCCCTTAGTGGGGGAGAAAGAAAGCGTTTGCAATTGCTCACCATTCTATTTACCAATCCCAATTTCTTGATCTTAGATGAGCCTACCAATGATCTGGATCTGCCTACATTGGCAGTGCTGGAAAATTTCCTAAGCGACTACCAGGGCTGCGTGATGATTGTTTCACACGATCGATATTTTATGGATCGTTTAGTTGATCACTTATTTGTTTTTGAAGGAGAAGGGGAAGTGCGCGATTTTCCTGGAAACTATACCCAGTATCGCTTGTGGCTGAAAGAGAATGAGAAAAAAGAGAACAAATGGGCAGTTCTTGAATCGAATAAAAGTAAGGAACAAACCACAGAAGAGGCCGTTATAGCCAATGCCACTGTGATAGAAATTCCAAAAAAGAAAGCATCCTTTAAAGAAAAAAGGGAGTTCGAAATATTAGAAAAAGAAATGCCTGTTTTGGAATCTGAAAAGCAAACCATTGCAGAAAAGATGAGCACAGGCAATCTTGGATTTGAAGAACTTCAAAAATTAAGCGATCGTATGATTGCTATTACAAAAGATTTAGAAGAAAAAGAATTGCGTTGGTTAGAATTGAGTGAGATGGTTATCTAAATGATAATAATTCCACTTCAAAAATTAAAGTGCTATTTGCTCCAATTTGTGCAGTGATCTGACGATCGCCGTATGCAAGATGTGATGGAATAAAAAAACGCCATTTACTTCCTGTGGGCATTAATTGTAATCCTTCTGTCCAGCCACTAATTACTCTATTTAAAGGAAAAGATGCGGGTGAACCACGTTGTACAGAACTATCAAAAACTGAACCATCAATCATGGTGCCGTGATAATGACAAGTTACTTCGTTGCTTGATAATGGCTTTGCTCCATTACCCATCACCAACACTTCGTATTGTAATCCACTGGCTAATTCAGTAATACCTTCTTTTGTTTTATTCACTGCCAAAAAATCTTGACCTTCCTTTAAATTTGCAGCAGCTTTTTCTGCTTTAATTTGTGCTAATTTATCTGCCACTCCCATAACTAAAATTAAAAAGTAAAAAGTAAAAGGAATTATCTGAGTATAAAGACTATTATACTGAATTTTTATTTTTGGTTTTTGACATCTTAAGCGTTAATTAGTTTTTGAATCGCCACATTTCTGTTTCTCAAATCATTGCCTCCTTCAAAAACTGATTTTAAATTGGCAAGATAAAACGTCCATCCTAAACCACATTCGATATAAAAATATCTTTTTTCTTCTTCGGTTTCTTGATACATTTTTTGTTCAATACTGCAAATTAATTCATGTGACTCGATCAGAAAATTTACGGTTAAGATATTTTTTCCGCTGAAGCTAAAGGATAGTTGGTCAACACCGTTCGTACTGATTACTTTTCCTCGGTCAACCGTATCATTATCATATCCATGCCAACGCCATTCAAAATGGTCTCCAGCTTCAAAGGGTTCGTCGTCAGCTCTTAAAGTACCATCAGATTTAGAGATAATGGCTTCTCTTAAAAACCAACTTTCCAGCCCTGTTTTTGTTGCCCATGCAGCATATAATGAGTAAACCGGGGCATTTATCGTGATTCTTTTGGTAAATGAATTCCAATGATATTCTTGCATCTGAAATATTCCTATAATAAACGAATGTTATTTGCCAGCTTCTTCAATAATGATTTGATAAAAGAAAATTAAACGCTTCAAGTCAGAAACGCCAATTCTTTCATCGATGCCATGAAACCCTTTTGCATCAACGCTTGGAGTGAATTTGATGGTACCATCTGCCAGGTGTTGCAAGTATTTCGAATCTGTTGCGCCTACTGAAAGAAAGGGCACAGGTACCACATCTTTCATTACTTTATAAGTAGCATCTTCTACTTTTTTATATGCCACACTTTCATATGAAGCAGCAGGGCCTACTCTGTCTGGTGGACTATTTTTTGTTATCTTAACCCTACTGTCATTTATTTGTTTATTCATAAATGCCTCCACTTCTTCTATTGTGGTTCCGGGAAGAATTCTTGTATTCACAACAGCCGTTGCCAAACTTGGGATCACATTGTCTTTCACTCCAGTTTGAACAATGGTAGGTACGATAGTGGTATGTATTAAAGCATTGCTGCTATGATCTTTCTCAATTTCATTTACTAGGCTTTTCTCAAATAGCCATTGGTTCGCGATAGCCATTCTTTCTAGGAAAGGCATGCCAGGACCTACACGATTAAACAATTCTTTAATCACGGGTTGAAACTGATAAGGCATTTGTTTTTCTCTTAAATGAACCAGGGCCTTTGCTAAAATATCGATAGCTGTTTCTGGAGCAGGAGTAGAGCTATGACCACCATGTTTTTCAACGGTTAAATTAAAACTCATATAGCCTTTTTCAGCTACTGCAATCAATGCTACAGGTCGTTTAAGTTCTGTAAAGTTTTCAGTGGTTATTTCACCACCTTCATCTAAAATTACTTCAGGATGGATTTTAGAATCCTCCATGTATTTAGCAATTGCCTGAGCACCCTTTCCAATGGTTTCCTCATCGTTTCCAAAGCTTAGATAAATCGTTCTTTCCGGCTGAAATTGTTGTGAAAGTAGTTTTTCAACTGCTTCTAAAATACTGATCAAACTAACTTTATCATCCGCTGCCCCTCTTCCATAAATGGTATCGTTTTTTAAAACACCACCAAAAGCGGGAACTGTCCAGAGATTTTCAGTGGAAGCTTCAACTGGCACCACATCATAGTGCGCCATAAGCACATATGGTTTTTGATCAGGATGCTTTCCTTCCCATTTATACAAGCGACTAAGGCCATTAAATGTTTGGTGGGTAAGAACCTGATGCACTAAAGGATAATTTTTTTCAACGAATTGCCAGAATGCTAAATATTGTGCGGTATCAACTGGTTCACCATTTCCTAAACCAATGGTTTTGATCCGAATAACTTGCTGCATATGACTAATGGCAGAGTCTGGCAAATTGGGTAATTCACTAGCTGGTTTCTTTGTGATTTCTTTACTAAAACGAAACGTATTAAAAATTACAACTCCCGATACTACAAGTATAATCAAAAGGATTCCTAGAAATATCTTTTTTATCATATATTTTAAAATAGATGCTCAATATAGTGTATTCATGCTAATGGAGGATAGCAATATGCAGTGTAGAAACGAAGGAGAAGATTAATTGATTCTTACGCCCTGTAATACCTTGGTTTTTTTATTCTTATTATCAACATCAGCCAATTTGATCACAGGTCGAACAGATGCGATACTTGGACATTTGTAACAGCTGGCCCGATACACTTTATTGGCATATTCCACTTCGCAGGTTCCTTCTTCCCACTTATTACCTGCAATTACAAATACATCTTCCGCGTCTGGTCCGGATTGAGGTACAAAACGCAAACGATTACCATTCTCAAATTTTATCCAGATGCCTTCTGGGTCGATGGCGTCGATCACTCCGGGAGTGTATGCATTAATGGTGATCTCATCGGTAACAGAACTATTAATAAAACGAACAACACCAGCTACCACTTCTGCTTTTGTACTATCTATATTTTTTACAAGTACTAGTTTTTGATCCAGATAGATCTGTACTTTTTTGTAGTCAATTGCAAATGCCTGCATCTTCATTTGTAGGTCGCGAGTGTAGGCAGTGAACTGAGTTTTATCTACAGATGATGGCGGAGTATAAGCGTTGTTTTCTTTAGGATCATTTTGAGCAGCGTGCTCTTTTATATACGCTTTAGATGAAGCCGATTTAGAACCGGTACAGCCCGATAATACCAATAGGCAAACGATTAAAAGGCTAGCGGTTAAACGATACATAGACGTTATTATTTATACAAAATTAGCGAAATTATGTGATGCTATATCAGAACAGTCCATTTTTGTTGAACCCAAAAGCCCTGTTGAATGGGCTATTTCTTATCAAAAATGCTAATGTGTAGGGGTAATCCATTTTTTACTGAGCTCTGGGTAAACCTCGATAAGTGCATTTGATCTGCCATCTTTTTCAAATATTCTTTCCCATGTATTTAATGGTTCCCATATAAATGTGCCTCGCATTTTTTTACCAGGGATATTAAATGCAATCTCATTCACTTCCCTTTTAAAGGCGGTATATTCTACCACCACAACTTCCTGCGGATACCTTTTTGCAAGATCTGTTAGATTATTTTTTAAGTCATCCAGTGTACCATGCCATTGAGGGTAATAGGATTGGCCAATTACATCAAAGGAAACTTTTTTAGCAATCAATTGGTCTAAAAACCGGATGGACTCCTCATTTTGGCCACCACATGCAAGGTGCATCATAATAGGTACCTTTTTGCTTATTTTTCGAACCCCAGCAACACCTACCTTTAAAAGATCAATCATTTGGTCTTGGTGTTTCAAATCCCCGATGGGCCAAACAATTCCATGATTGATCTCGTTGCCTACTTGAATCATGTCAGGAAATGTATGTTGTTTTTTGAGAGCTGCTAATACATGAATTGTATGGGCTTTTAATGCCTTTTTTATCTCAGTGAATGATAAATTATTCCATGCGGAAGGAATAATCTGGTGACCTGGATCGGCCCAATTATCACTGTAATGAAAATCCAATAAAAATTTTAAACCAGCAGCATGAATTCTTTGAGCCATTACCAGGGTATGCGCTAAATCGCAATAACCTTCTCGCGGGTAATAGCCACTATCTGCAGAAGGATTTACAAAAATGCGAAGCCTGATATAATTAAACCCTTTTTCTTTTAATAATTGTATAGCATCTTTTGCAATTCCTTTATCGCTAAAAACAATTCCATTAGCTTCTAATTCTGGAAAGAAAGAAATGTCGGCACCTAAAATATTTTCTGGAGTAGAAACTTGCGAAATTGCATTTTGTAAACAAACACAAAGCAGAAAACAAGTAATGGTAATTAACTTTTTCATGATGAATATATTCTTCACGAAAGGTACTCGATTATCAGAGGAAAAATAAAGTCAAGTGAGATAGAAATGCAATAATAAGTTACTGTTTTGCCTTTTTTACAAATGGCAAAGTGATTTCTGCTCCCTGATCGTTTAAAAGGTTGAACTTATATTTGCCATCTTGTAAATGAAATAAATTCAATTGTATACATTCACCCATAAAGCTTCCTTTACGAATAGCCATATTACTTGTATTTAGAATATGATAACGAAGGTTCATTTTTTTTAAATGAGGACATTTGATCCACACTTGCATGTGGTCAAAAACAATTTGAGTGATTTCTAGCGAACTAACAGACATCGTAAGCATAAAAGGTGCATTCAATTCTTAAGTATAATAGCTGTTCAAACATTATGCCAAGATTGATTTTTATAAAAAAAGCGCCTTTCAATATAGGAAAGCGCTTTTTTACAAAAGATTGTATATTAGGTTTTATTGATATGAAGCCATTGGTTCACAAGTACATATCAGGTTTCTATCTCCATGTGTATCATTTACTCTTGCCACAGAAGGCCAGAACTTGTTCAGCGCCACATAACTTAAAGGGAATGCCGCTTCTTGTCTGCTATAGGAATGATTCCATTCATTTGCACAAATAACCCCTTGAGTATGAGGTGCATTTTTTAGTGGATTATCCGTTTTATCAGCAACACCATTTTCAATGGCTTTGATTTCTTCATGAATAGCGATCAGGGCATCACAGAAACGATCCAATTCTGCTTTGTCTTCACTTTCGGTAGGTTCTATCATAATAGTTCCAGCAACAGGAAAACTCAAAGTGGGAGCATGAAAACCATAATCAATTAAACGCTTCGCCACATCAGCCGCTTCAATACCAACAGATTGTTTGAACGGACGTAAATCAACAATAAATTCATGTGCACATGTTCCATTAGATCCAGCATATAAAATTTTATAATGGTTCTGTAATCTTGCGCGCATATAATTGGCATTCAAAATAGCATACTCTGTTGATTTTCTTACACCTTCTGCTCCTAGCATTTTGATATATGCGTAACTGATCAACAAGATACTGGCTGATCCAAATTCTGCGGCACTTACTGCATGAATAGACTTGTTATTTACTGATCCAACATGCCCAGGTAGGTAGGGTGCTAATTTATCATTCACGCAAATGGGTCCCATGCCCGGGCCACCACCACCATGTGGTATCGCAAATGTTTTGTGAAGGTTTAAATGGCAAACATCTGCTCCAATCATACCGGGGCTAGTTAATCCAACCTGTGCATTCATGTTTGCACCATCCATATACACTAAACCACCATGATCGTGAATAATTTGACAAATATCTTTGATGGTTTCTTCAAACACACCATGTGTAGATGGATAGGTAACCATTAAAGCACCAAGATCATCTTTATATTGAGTTGCTTTTGCTTGCAAATCTGATACGTCAATATTTCCTGCTTCGTCGCACTTTACCACCACCACTTTAAAGCCAGCCATCACAGCACTTGCAGGATTGGTTCCGTGTGCGCTAATTGGGATCAAAACCACATTTCTGTGTGCATCTTTTCTGGCATCATGGTATGCACGAATGGTTAATAAACCAGCATACTCACCTTGTGCGCCACTATTGGGTTGTATGCTACAAGCAGTGAAACCTGTAATCTTACAGAGATATTCGTTTAATTCGCCAATGATTTGTTGGTAACCAGTTGATTGTTCAACAGGTATAAAAGGGTGTAAGCTTCCAAACTCTGGCCAGCTTACTGGAATCATTTCGGTTGCGGCATTCAATTTCATGGTGCAACTTCCCAAACTGATCATACTGGTATTTAAAGAAAGGTCTTTGTTTTCTAATTGTTTTAAATAGCGCATCATCTGACTTTCACTACGATGCGAATTAAAAACAGGGTGCAATAAATATGTGGAACTACGTTTTGCAAAAGCAGGTATATTACTCAAGGAAAAATCGCTATCGAACGCTATCTCAGCTTCATCCAACCCTTGTGATTGAGCAAATACATACACAATATCCAATATATCTTTTTGTGAACTTGTTTCATCGATACTGATACTGATATGATTTGCATCTGTATAACGGAAGTTTATTTCAGCTGCTTCAGCGATCGGTTTAATTTTGGTGTTTTCTGCTTTTACAGTGATGGTATCGAAATAATTTTCATTCACAGTAACGAAACCTAGATCAGTCAAAGCATGAGACAAGCTCTGTGTTAATTCTGAAATTCTTGTAGCAATATTTTTTAAACCAGTTGGTCCGTGATATACCGCATACATGGCAGCCATATTTGCCAACAATGCTTGTGCGGTACAAATATTGGAAGTGGCTTTTTCGCGTTTAATATGTTGTTCACGGGTTTGCAAAGCCATTCGCAATGCACGGTTACCCTGGGCATCTATCGACACACCAATTAATCGTCCCGGCATGCCTCTTTTAAATTCATCTTTGGTAGCAAAGAACGCAGCGTGTGGTCCGCCAAAACCCAATGGTACTCCAAATCGTTGCGATGAACCCAGTGCAATATCAGCACCAAGTTCTCCTGGAGGAGTTAAAAGGGTTAATGATAAAAGATCACAGGCCATGATGGTATGTCCACCTGCAGTATGTACTTTTTCGTGGAACGAAATATAATTTTCTATTGAACCTACATTATTTGGGTACTGAACAATAGATCCGAAATAGGTTTCATCAATTACGGCAGTTTTATAATCACCGATAACCACTGTAATACCAATGGGTTCTGCGCGGGTAATTAATACATCAATTGACTGTGGCAAAACTTGTGCATCAACAAAAAGCTTGGGCTTTGTAATATGTTCGGCTTTGTTCACTTGATTAAAAATCATGGCCATTGCTTCTGCAGCTGATGTTGCTTCATCCAACAAAGAGGCATTAGAAATTGGCAAACCAGTTAAGTCTGCTATCATGGTTTGATAATTCAATAAACTCTCTAATCTGCCTTGTGAAATTTCAGCCTGATAAGGAGTGTATTGTGTATACCATCCTGGATTTTCAAAAATATTACGAAGGATTACGCTTGGAGTAATTGTTCCATAGTACCCCTGTCCAATATAAGTTTTGAATAACTTATTTTTTGCAGCTACTTTTCTTAACTCAGTCAGGTATTCAAATTCACCAATGGCGGCAGGTATGTCTAGCTCCTCCCTGATTCGAATAGAATCTGGAACGGTTTTACTTATTAATTCTTCCAAAGAAGAAACACCAATTGTTTTTAACATGGCTTTTGTGTCTTCCGCCCCTGGGCCGATATGCCTGCCATGAAATTCATTCGATTGTTGGATAAATAGGCTCATAGTATTTCCTTATAACTGTTAAAAACCCTAATGAATATGCGTTTTTCCGCCGCAAAGTTAAGCGGATAAAAGCTTATAAATTACATTTTGTTGAAGCTGGGGAAAGGATGTGCATCAATTCACTCAACCCTTTGCTATACTGGATGAAAACCACTTGAAAAAGGAGCTATGGAATGGTTACATTCAGTCATTTCTGGAGGAAGTGGTTTCCGTTTTCCGCATTTGAACGCTGGTTTGTCGGCTTCCATCGTGGCTCCATCCCGGAGGACCAAATAGGTAATTCAATCTTACATTAAATCCGATTCCCTTTTGGGTACAATCTTTCCAGATCTGCTGCCATTCATGAAATACCAGCGAAACTGCATTGTAGTTGTCCAGATTTTTAGTTAATCCATACCTGATTGGCTCGTATTCTGTTTCTGTTAGTTCTGCCTGAAAAGTGCCAAAGAGTTTATCCCAAACTATTAAAAACATACCCATGTTCTTGTCTAAATATTTTGGATTGCTTCCATGGTGTACCCGATGATGTGAAGGGGTAACTAAAATATATTCCAGCCAACCCATTTTACGGATGTACTCGGTATGTACAAAAATGCCCCAGATCTGTGTTGCTGAATAAACAAATAACAAATCCAGTGGATCAAATCCCATGAATACAATAGGAATAAAATATATAAATCGGTACACAGGTTGAAACACGGAGGAACGAAATCCTACGGTAATGTTCATCAGATCACTACTATGATGAGTTACATGCACCGCCCAGAATAAACGAATCTCGTGATCAAATCGATGCAACCAATAATACATCAGGTCTTCAAAAGCAAATAGCAAAACCCAATAAACAATGCCCATATGCCAGTTTAAAAAGGCAAATTTATAAAAGTACCCAAGTATTCCAAGTGTAAAAACGCGTAACCCAATATCAATCCCCATATTTAATAACATGAGATACAAATTAGCAGCCACGTTTTTTTTGGTATACAATTTTCTATGTTGCAGATTCGACAATAAGAGCTCAATTCCTATGATGGTGCAATAAATAGGGGTACTGATTAAGATTAACCAATATTCTCTGATCGACTCCATAATGCAGCTTTTTTTAGGCTATTTTTTTTGCAATTTTGGAGTGAGAGGCCAAAAATTACTTTTTTGCAAAGTAAGCACATACCTTGCAAGTATAATTAAAATTGATACATGCTACCTGAAATAAATTTGGAAGACTGGGAAAAAAGATCTGAGGAACATCAAAAGCAATATAAATATCTTTTAGAAAAAGGCGATAAGAAAAAGATGCTGAAAAAGTTGCCAGATTTACACGAGGCAGCATTTGAAAAAATAGATTGTTTGCAATGTGCTAACTGTTGCAAAAATTATTCTCCCCGATTTAAAATGCCTGATATTAAAAGAGTCAGTAAACCTATGCGCATGAAGGAGACTGAATTTATAGATACTTATCTGGTGATGGACAAAGAAGGAGATTATGTAACCAAAAATTCTCCCTGCCCTTTTCTGGGGGCAGATAATTTTTGTTCCATTTATGAAGACCGACCCTCAGATTGCCATCGATTCCCTTATACAGATGAAGATATCTTGTTTAAGAGACCATTGATTACTTTAAAAAATTCTGAGTTTTGTCCAGCTGTATTTTATGTGCTAGAGACATTGATAAAATCTAAATAAGTTCTGCATATGCTGCTTCCAGGTTGGCTTGAATCAGGTGGAATTCATCTTTCCATTCGCCTACATTTTCAATGCGGGTGATTTTAAGAATTTCTTCCTTGCTTTTACCTTGTTTTATCGCTGCACCTACTTGTTCTAACAATTTTGAAATATAATTTTGCAGGCCCTTCAAATCTTCTTTGCCCCCAGTAACTTGATTGTTGCTACCATGTCCAAAAACAAATAGTGTGTCTTTGTCGAAAGTAGACTGCGCTTTGTCGAGAACCTTAATCCAGTTAGTAAAGGAAGCGCCAGCTTTTTTATCTATGAATGGATATACTTTATTAAACATCAAATCTCCCAGGTGCACAATATTAGCGTGTTCGAAATGTATTAATGCATCACCGCTGGTATGTCCGGCTCCGAAATAATGGGCTTTGATACTTTCATTTCCTACTTTGGTTTTCCAACTGTCTTTGAATGTAATATCCTGAAACAATTGTTTGTCTTCAGAGTGTTGTTCTGCTGCAACTCTTTGATAATTCGATAAACAGTTTTCATGACCTACCACGTGTTCTGCAATTCCTTTAAAAGAAATATTTCCACCTGTATGGTCTCCATGGTGGTGTGTGTTGATCAGATAGTTAATGGGTTTGTCTTGTAACTTCTTCAGTTCATCAATGAAATGTTTCGAAGTATCTGGAAATTGGGCATCAATCACTCCTATCCCTTTCTTACTTATATAGAAAGCAATGGTTCCTCCTTTTTCTGTAAAAATGCCCACATCGTTCCTTAACATCATTATTTTAAACGCGGGTTGTTGTAAAAAAGCGGCTATCATTTCTTTAGTAGACAATCCAATAAGACTGGCGGTAATAGCTGTTTTTTTAATAAAATTTCTGCGTTGCATAGTGAGGTTTTTATTTGTTAAACAATTACGAGAAAAGGGAAGTAAAGGTTGTTCAATATAATAAATTGCTGCTAATATTCCATTTTTCGAAGTGCAGGAGCTTTGAACCAGGTGGTTACAACAACAAAAATGGTCATGCATCCCCCAAATACTACCGAGGGTACCACCCCTAATAGTTTAGCAGCTACACCGCTCTCAAATTGACCTAACTCATTGCTGCTGTTAATGAACATAGAATTCACACTCATTACCCTGCCGCGCATATTATCAGGTGTTTTCAATTGCAGGATAGTACCACGAATCACCACACTTACCCCATCTACAATACCACTTAATAATAAAGCAACAAAAGAAATCCAGAAAGAGCGAGAAATGGCGAATACCAAAATGCAAATGCCAAAAGAGCCAACTGCAAAGAATAGTTTACGGCCCTGTTGTTTTCTTAATGGGAAAATAGTGAGCAAAACAATCACCATAATTGAACCAATATCTGAAGCTGCGTTTAGCCAGCCAAAACCTACAGCCCCTACTTTTAAAATATCTTTTGCGAATACTGGAATCATCGCTACAGCACCCCCAAACAAAACGGCAAATAAGTCGAGCGACAATGCGCCTAATACTTCTTTTGTCTTTAAAACAAAACGAATGCCTTCTTTTACACTTTCCAAAGTTTTCTTTTCACTACGATCGTTCAAAGGGGGTTTTGGTTTGATGCGCCAGATAAAGAATAAACCAATCGAAACTAGAAACACTATAATTCCAAGCGATGCTGTGTTCCCAAAACCTGCGATGAAAAAACCAACAGAAGCATGACCTATCACCGAAGCACTTAACCAAATTCCTTGATTCCAGGTGGTCGCATTTTGTAACAATTCTTTGGGCACAATACTGGCTATCATAGTTCCGAAACTTGGCCCGGTAAAAGATCTGAAAATGCCTGTAAAAAATATAATAATATAGATACAAAACGTAATCCAATGATTACTGAAAAGTTGAGCTGTAAAATGAATAGATAAGATCAGTAATAAACTTGCACAAAGAAGATATAATGATACACCTTTCAATAATAATTTTCTTCTCTCACTAATATCAATGATATATCCCGCATACAAGGAAAGTGATACTGCGGGAATCACTTCAGATAATCCGATCAGTCCAATTGCAAAAGGATCATTTGTTAATTCATATACCCACCAGCCCACTAGAGTACCCATCATGCGCAAACCCATAATAAATAAGAACCTTCCCAACATCAGGTTGCGATATTCAGCAATTCTCATTGCTGCAACTGGGTCACTGGTTTTTTGTATTACTTCCATATTTCCATCACGAAGATGCTATTAAAGATTGATTGAGGAAGAATATTCTGGAAATTTGTACCTAGAAATGATTGTTCAAATAAAAACTTACGGCAAACTAAAATAGTGTTGACCGGCATCGAAATCCTTTTCCAATGCATCTAAAACAACCTGAAAGTGTTTTTCGTTTCCAAGAAAATCTGCATTACTAGCATCGATAAAAATGGTTTTGATATTATGTTGCTTGATATAGCTGGTATATGTTTCCTGAATTTCGAAAAGGTAAGAATCTGGAATTGCCTGTTCGTATTCGCGTTTTCTTCTTTTAATATTTGCTTGAAGTTTATTTACGGGGGCGTGTAAATAAATGAGTATATCCGGAAATACTAATTGCTGATTAATGATATCAAAAAGCTTTTGGTATAAGCGAAATTCTTCTTCGGGTAAAGTTACTTTTGCAAAAAGCAAACACTTAGTAAATAAATAATCCGATACGGTAATGCTTTGAAACAAGTCGGTTGTATGTACCATCTCCTTTTGCTGTTTGTAGCGCTCTGCCATAAAAAACAACTCCATCGGAAATGCATATTGATCAGGGCTATTATAAAATTTAGGTAAAAAAGGATTGTCTGCAAATTCTTCCAGTATCATACGGGCATTAAAATGCTTTGCCAATAAATGGGTAAGTGTAGTTTTGCCCACACCAATATTTCCTTCAACTGTAATAAAGTGGTGTTTCATAGATAGCCCTTGAGAACAAAAATAGGGCTACGTATCATCCTAAGATTGACAATTTTTGCACATCCAACTGATCGGGGCAATCTTTCAACAGCTGTTCTATATTTTTTTGAAAAACCGGGTGTATGAATCCTGGCGCAATTTCAAAAAGGGGCAATAATACAAATCTTCTTTGACTCAGGGCTGGATGAGGAAGCACTAATTTTTCTGAATTTAATACAAGCATATTGTAAAAGATCATATCTAGATCAATCGTTCTTGGCCCTAGTTTAATGGTTCTGACCCTTCCCATTTCTTTTTCAATCAACAATAGTGCATCCATTAAACTTTCTGGTGGCAAATTCGTGTGAATTTTTAAAGCCTGATTATAGAATGCGGGTTGATTGGTTAATCCCCATGCTGCAGTTTCGTATATTGCAGAGGTTTGAACTACCTGCCCGCAGTTTTGTTCTATTAGTTGCATAGCTTTTTGCAGGTTTGCAGATCTGTTTCCCAGGTTGCCGCCTATCAACAAATAAGCTATATTCATAATTAGAAATATTTATCAGGGGCAAATATCTTTAAATTCATTCAGCATACTAAAAAATTATATGAGAAGCTTTTTTAAATCATTTTTTGCAGCATTATTTGCTTTGTTTGTTTTTTGCCTTTTGAGTGTTTTTATCGTGATCGGACTTATTGCAAGTGCATCAAGTTCCGATAAGCCTACTATCGGAGCAAAAGGGGTTCTTTTATTAGATCTCTCTAAAACATACAAAGAGCAATCTATTGAGAATCCATTTGCTATGTTTACAAATGGAGAGGAATCTGAAATGCCAAGTCTCTATGATGTAATTAGAATGATTCATCATGCAAAAAATGATTCAGCAATTAAAGGCATTTATATTCAGTGTAGTAATAATCCAAATGGCTATGCAGCAAGTGAAGAATTAAGAAAAGCGGTGGTAGATTTTAAGCAAAGCAAGAAGTTTGTAGTGGCATATGGAGAAACCATCACACAAAAAGGATATTATATTGGAAGCGCAGCAGACAAAGTGTATTGCCATCCCCAGGGAGGATTAGAATGGAGTGGCTTTTCAAGTAATATGCTTTATTTAAAGGGCATGTTAGATAAACTTGAAATCCAACCTCAGATCTTTTATGCAGGTAAATTTAAAAGTGCTACTGAACCTCTTCGGGAAACTCAAATGACGGAGGCTAATCGTTTACAAACTAGTGTATGGCTGGGCGATCTGTACAACCGATTCTTATATGATGTAGCAGAAACTAGAAAATTAGATACTGCAGGAATCAGACAATTAGCGGTAAGCGGTGCCATTCAAACTGCTCAGGATGCGGTGAAGAATCATTTAGTAGATGGATTGAAATATGATGATGAATTAAAATCAGAATTATTACATCGATTGGTAAAAGAAGATAATGCCAGTATCAATTTTGTGGACTTGAGCGAATATGTGAAAGCAGCAGATTTTAAACAAGATGGGGATGAGAAAATAGCTGTGGTATATGCATCGGGAGACATAGTAAGTGGTAAAGGAGATAATGAATCAGTAGGTAGTGATGCATTTAGGTCTTTATTGCGTCAGATTCGTTTGGATAAAGATATCAAAGCAGTGGTTTTCAGGGTAAATTCTCCAGGTGGCAGTTCACTTGCTAGTGATGTAATTTGGAGAGAGATCAGTTTATTGAGAAAAGTGAAACCCGTGGTAGTTAGTATGGGCGATGTGGCAGCTTCGGGTGGATATTATATTTCGTGTAATGCTGATTCTGTTTTTGCTGATGCAAATACCATTACTGGATCAATTGGTGTATTTAGCATTCTCCCTAATTTTCAATCCTTCTTTAAAAATAAGTTGGGGATTAGTTTTGATGGCGTTAAAACGGGCCCTTACGCTGATTTGGGAAATTCAACAAGGCCACTTACAGAAACAGAAAAAAGATTTATGCAAAGTGGTGTAGATACCATTTATCATACCTTCAAATCGCGCGTTGCAGATGGCCGCAAAAAAGATATCGTGTATATTGATAGTATTGCACAAGGTAGGGTTTGGACGGGTAGTCGTGCTATTTCTGTTGGTTTAGTAGATCGCATCGGCACCATGCAGGATGCTGTGAATTGTGTGGTAGGGATGGCTAAATTAAAATCTTATCGTATTAAAGAGTTTCCTCAAAAGAAAAATATATTAGAGCAGATTTTAGAGAATTATAAAAAAACGGTGAAAGTGAATTTGATTAAGGAAGAGATTGGTGTTAAAGAATATGGTATTCTGCAACAAGTTAAACAAGTGAAGAATATGATAGGCGAACCACAGAGCAGGTTGCCATTCATGTTGGATCTAAAATAGACTTGTTTGATTGATCGATTAAAATGATCAAACCATAATAGGTTTAAAGAGGTAAATTTGTAGCATAAATATATCGGATGAAAGGAGATTATAGTCAGTTAAAAGCCATGTTGGCGATTACCAAGGGAAGTTTAAAGGCCGTTTTTAGAAGCCCTTCAGCGGTGATATTCAGCATTGCATTCCCGTTGATCTTTATATTGGTATTTGGTTTTCTAGGCAGTGGTGGTAAGGTTTCCATCAATGTAGCATTCGATCCTAAAACTGATACAACTAATCTGATTTATGCCTCAATCAAAAATATTGCTGGGATCAATGTGGTTAAAAAATCGGGTGAGGAGTTAAAGGAAGACCTTGAAAAAGGAAGGATCACAGCCATCATATTGATCAGAAAATCAGGTTTAGAAAATCCACCTTATTCGATAGACCTAACTAGCTCGGAAGCCGTAAATCCACAGAATATGCAGGTATTGCAATCAATACTGAATGCAGTAATTTCTGGGATTAATCAGCGAAGCTTTTCTCAAGCTCCTACATATGCATTAATCAATCAGCATATTGAAAAAATCCCTGGCAGGATTTATCGAACCATTGATTTTATACTGCCTGGTCAATTAGGATTTTCATTGTTAAGTTCTGGCGTTTTTGGAGTAGCGTTTTTATTTTTTAACCTTCGCCAACAATTGGTATTGAAACGTTTTTTTGCAACACCCATCAAAAGGGCTTATATCGTTTTAGGAGAAGCCTTGAGCAGGGTGATATTTCAAATGCTTACTGCCATTATTGTAATTGGGGTAGGGCATTTTGCATTTCATTTTACATTGGTGCATGGCTTTCAGACTTTTATGGAAATCATGTTATTAAGCTTTTTGGCATTAATTCTCTTTATGGGTTTTGGTTTTATCGTAAGCAGTGTAGCTAAAAATGAAAGCACCATTCCACCATTTGCCAATATTATCACTTTGCCGCAGTTCTTATTGGCAGGAACTTTCTTTTCTATTGATGCATTTCCACCTTGGTTACAACCCATTTGTAAAATTTTGCCATTAACGCATTTCAATAATGCTATGCGAAATATTTCATTTGAGGGTGCTAGTTTGGCAAGCGTGTGGAACGAATTGGCCATCCTTGGCATCTGGACAATTGTGGTATATGCAGTAGCTTTCAAAACATTTAAGTGGGAATAAGATATGCGGATAATTAAATTAGCACTAATCAGTATTGTAGCACTTTTTCTGGTACTGTGTTTTTTCTCTGTATTGATGCCATCTACCGTACTAGTATCTCGGGCAGTGGATATTAATGCGCCATCCGATTCCATCAAATTTTATGTGAGCGATCTGAATCAATGGACAAAATGGGTTAAAGGAATGGATTCTAAGGATGTGAAAATCAAGTCTCCGAAAGAAGCAGATTTAGGAACACAAGTTTTAACAATAAAATCTATTACTGATAGTTTTGTGATAAGTATCTGGGAATCCAAAAAAGCTAGTTGTCAGGAAAGCACTATTCGTTTCATCAAAGCCCCAGAAAGAAATCTTACGATTGTTCAATGGCAGTTTGTTCAAAAATTGCGTTGGTATCCCTGGGAAAAATTCGGATCCTTCATGAATGATAAAATTCTCGGGCCGATGATGGAAGAAAATTTGCTTCATTTAAAGCAATTAGCTGAACATCAATCCGTTTATTTAGATGCTAGTCCTAATGTTCCAAAGTAATTTTTTATGATGTAAATGATCACTGTCATTTATTTCGAAATTATAAATTTCAAATTTCTTTGGATGCCTGCATACTTGGTTCTCTTTATAGGGGAATCTCGAAATATTTGTGAAAAGGCATCTTCCGAAATCGAGGCCCATTGTTTTTTTGAGAAGTTTAGTATTTCAGGAATTGGTTCAAATAAAAGCTCTGTATTTGGCTTGCTAAAACGATTCCAAGGGCAAACATCCTGACAAATATCGCAACCAAACATCCAATCATTAAATTTTCCCTTCATCTCTTCTGGAATAAGCGCATCTTTTAATTCAATAGTAAAATAGCTAATACATTTACTGCCATTAATTTGTTTATCAGCTAGTATGGCTTCTGTAGGGCAGCTATCAATACACTTTCTGCAACTGCCACAATAATCTTTTGCATAGGGGTCGTCGTATGCTAATTCTATATCTACAATCAGCGTAGCAATAAAATAAAAGGAACCTGTTTGTTTGTTAATAAGATTGCCATTTTTCCCGATCCATCCTGCGCCAGTTTTCACTGCCCAGGAGCGCTCTAATACGGGAGCTGAGTCAACAAATCCCCTTCCATTTATTTCACCAATTTCTTCATTTAGTAATCGTAATAAATGTTTCAGTTTTGTTCTGATTACATTGTGATAATCTTTTCCAAATGCATATTTAGAGATATTCGGGGTATCTGGGTTTTGTGTATTTGCGGGGTAATAATTTTGTAAAACAGTGATCACCGATTTTGCACCTGGAACTAATTTCGTAGGATCAATTCGAAGGTCGAAATGATTCTCCATATACTGCATCTTTCCATGCAAATTTTGATTAAGCCAAGCTTCTAATCTTCTGGCATCTTCATTCAAAATCTCCGCTTTCGCAATGCCACAATAACTAAAGCCCAGCTCATTGGCTTTTTGTTTTACTGTTGTAGTATTTTTTTGGAGGTTATTCAATGAACAATTTTTTTATTTGCAGTTGGCAGCAACCTGTTCATCAATAACAGATTTAACTTCTTTATACAACCCTCTTTGTGCGTCTTTCAATAGGCCACTGGGAAAAATAAGGCAGGCGTATCCGCGACAAAGATCCACCATTGGCCAAGTGCCGAAAAGGCTAGGGCAACTAACTACAGTGGCTTTCCCATTTTCGTCTGTATCCTGAATCCATTCGCCTAACCCAAAATTAAATCCTTCTGTCATTTTAGGAGTTAATTTGATCATACTACTATTGGTTCGTAGGGTATGCATCTCATTGATTGATTTTTCACTCAAAATTCTCTTGCCATTGAACTCTCCTTTATTTAAGATCATCATTAAAAAGTTCATGAAATCGTTTGCTGTAGAGATTGCACCGCTTGAGGGATTCACTGCATCAAAACTAGAGAAACTAGTATTACGCATCATTAAGGGGCGTGTGATGCGCTCTTGCATCAGTTGTTCAAAACCCCTTCTTCCCACAATTTCTACAATTCTTCCGGCAATATTTAAACCAATATTACTATAGCGAAATTCTAAGCCGGGGTTAGTTTGAATATCTTTTTTAGATGCAAAGTCAATCACTTCATCCTCTAAAGTTGAAAAAGAACGGTGCTCCATTACCTTCTTTAAAATATTGGGATCGGCTTCTATGCCAGTCATATGACTTATGCAATCTCTAATAGTAATAAACCCTTTTGAATATTTTGCAAATAACGGAATATACTTACTTACTTTATCATCTAAAGAAAGTTTGCCCTGGTCAACAAAGCTCATTACTAAAGCCGCCGTTAGCCATTGGCTGCTGCTAACAATGGGGGCCTGTGTTTTAGCAGTGAATTCACCTATGGCTTTTTGATAAATGAGTTTACCATCTTTATAAATCAATGTTACAACAGCACCACCGAATTCCTTTTTGGAGGCTTCCAATTTTTGGTCAAGTCGAATAAAATTGTATTGTGCGTTTAAACACTGAAAGAATAGCAGATAAATCAATACTGCACTGACTTTTACGCATAAATTGTGGAACTTTACAGTCATAATTTCCGATTTTATTTAGCCCAAACTACTTTCAAGGCATTAGAACGATTTTTGATTCTAAATAATGGTATCCCATTTAAATCAGGTGGGAAGTTAAACATTCAATCGTTAATCAGTTCTTAATTGAACTAAGAGGAGCCAATATGAATCTAAATAACTATACAATCAAAGCTCAGGAAACCATCGAAAAAGCGCAGCAATTGGCTTTTAATATTGGCAACCCCAATTTGGAATCCAATCATTTATTGAAAGTGCTGTTGGCTGATACAGATAGTTCCGTTAGTTTTTTACTCAAAAGAAATAACGTAAACATTTCCTTCGTGGAAACGAAGATGGATGAAGCCATAACTAAACTTCCAAAAGTTGGAGCTGGTGCAGAAGCGGCTCAAAATATTAGTCGCGATTTAAGTAACGTAATGTTACAGGCCAATAAGGTATTAAAAGAATTCAATGACGAGTTTATTAGCCAGGAACATTTGCTTTTAGGATTGTTACAGGTAAATGATGATGTATCAAAAACTTTGAAAGCTGCGGGATTAACTGAAAAAGGATTGATTACTGCCATCAAAGATTTAAGAAAAGGCGATTCTATTAAATCGCAAACTCAGGAAACACAGATGAATAATCTGAACAAGTTTGCCAAGAATTTAAATGATATGGCGCGTCTTGGTAAATTGGATCCAGTGATTGGACGTGATGAAGAAATTAGACGCACGTTACATATACTTACCCGTAGAAGCAAAAATAACCCCATTTTAGTGGGAGAGCCTGGAGTGGGTAAAACAGCTATTGTAGAAGGACTTGCCATGCGAATCATTAATGGCGATGTGCCAGATAATCTAAAATCAAAAACCATTTTTGCATTAGACATGGGTCAGCTAATTGCAGGTGCAAAATATAAAGGCGAATTTGAAGAGCGATTGAAAGGTGTGGTAAAAGAAGTGGCAGGAAGTGAGGGAGAGATTGTTTTATTCATAGATGAGATACATACTTTAATTGGTGCAGGTGGTGGCGAGGGTGCAATGGATGCTGCAAATATTTTGAAACCTGCATTAGCCCGTGGTGAATTAAGAGCCATTGGTGCAACCACTTTAAATGAATACCAGAAATATTTTGAAAAAGATAAAGCATTGGAACGTCGTTTTCAAAAAGTAATGATCGATGAACCTAGTCAGGAAGATGCCATATCTATTTTACGTGGGTTAAAAGATCGATACGAAACACACCATCATGTTCGGATCAAAGACGAAGCTATTATAGCGGCGGTAGAATTATCGAGCAGGTATATCACAGATCGTTTTCTGCCCGACAAGGCTATTGATTTAATTGATGAGAGTGCTGCAAAATTGCGCCTTGAAATGAATTCAATGCCAGAAGAATTAGACAAATTGGAAAGACAAATTCGCCAGCTTGAAATTGAAAGGGAAGCTATTAAGCGTGAAAAAGATGAAACGCTTTTAAAAGAACTGAATATTGAAATCAGTAACTTAAGTGTAGAAAGAGATACCCTGAAAGCGAAGTGGCGAGAGGAAAAAGAAATTGTTGAACGAATCCAGAATACAAAAGCCAATATTGAGAAACTTAAACTTGAAGCAGAACAAGCAGAAAGGAATGGCGATTATGGAAAGGTTGCGGAGATCCGTTATGGAAAGGTAAAAGAGGAAGAGCTGCTAATAATTGAGGCAACCAATCAATTAAATACATTAAGTGCGCATAGTAAAAGGTTGATGAAGGAAGAGGTAGATGCGGAAGATATTGCAGATAATATTGCCAAAGCTACCGGTATCCCTGTTTCAAAAATGATGCAGAGTGAAAGAGAAAAATTGTTGCATTTAGAAAATGAATTGCATCATAGAGTAGTGGGTCAGGAAGAAGCCATCACAGCAGTGGCAGATGCCATAAGAAGAAGCCGCGCTGGATTACAAGATCCTAAAAAACCAATTGGCTCTTTTATCTTCTTAGGTACTACAGGTGTGGGTAAAACGGAATTGGCAAAAGCGTTGGCAGAATATCTATTCGATGATGAATCGATGATGACAAGGATTGATATGAGTGAATACCAAGAGAAACATACCGTATCTAGATTGGTAGGAGCACCTCCGGGATATGTGGGTTACGAAGAAGGTGGCCAGCTTACTGAAGCTGTTAGAAGGAAGCCCTATAGTGTGGTATTGTTAGATGAAATTGAAAAAGCACATCCAGATGTTTGGAACATTTTGCTGCAGGTATTAGATGATGGAAGGCTTACGGATAATAAGGGTAGGATGGTGAATTTTAAGAATACCATTATTATTATGACCAGCAATATTGGTAGCTCTATTATTCAGGAGGCATTTGAAGATATTGATGAGAATAATGTAGATCTGGTTATCGAAAAAACAAAATTGGATGTGATGGTCTTATTGCGCCAAACCGTAAGACCCGAATTTTTAAATAGGGTAGATGAAATCATTATGTTCCAACCTTTGTTGAAAAAACAAATTCAAGGGATTGTAAAAATTCAATTGGAAGGTCTTCGTCAGTTAGTATTGGATAATGGTATCCAGTTAAGTTTTAGTGATTACCTGCTGGAGTTTCTGGCTGATCAGGGATTTGATCCACAATTTGGAGCTAGGCCCTTGAAAAGACTCATTCAAAAATTGATAGTGAACGACCTGAGTAAGAAAATCCTTTCAGGACAAATTGATAAAACTAAAAATGTATTAGTTGATGTGTTTGATGGGATGGTGGTGTTTAGGAATGAAGAATAAAAACAAGATAAGCGTGAGGAGTGAGGAGTGAGGAGTGAGGAGTGAGGGAAAGTAGGGTAATAAAAGTAAGTATAAAAAAATATGGTATCCCCTCCATCGCATGCGATGGAGGGGATGCCGATTTCGCGACCGCAGAATAC
>JANYEA010000113.1 GCA_025363385.1 Bacteroidota bacterium
CCTACTTTTACAGCATTGTTTTCAGGAACGGCAACTTCTACTTGTCCAAGAAATCCATCATACACATTATAATACGCATCAATATCAATCACCAATTTATTATTGAGTATAGAGGATTTGTATCCAGCTTCAAAAGAGTTGATGCGCTCTGGTCGGGTAGATGCAAGATTGGTAATCTCCAACAAAGCCCTGTTTTTTAAAGCAGCTGCACTTGCAGTTAATCCTGCTGTTACATCAGTATTTACGGCAGCGTTAAAGCTGTTGATGCTATTTAAAGTATACGAATTTTCAAGATAACCTAATCCCTCATTAATATAAGACAAACCACCTACCCTTCTTACATTTCCATTGTTTACAAATGATAAAGCCTCAAAAAGTGCAGGGAACCTAAAACCATTTTGATAAGATACTCTGAAATTATGATTTTTTGCTACAGTATAAACAGCTGCAATACGCGGATTTATTTTAGCATTAAACTCAGGGTTTTGATCATATCTAATAGAAGCAAATAATTTTAAATGATCTTCAAAAAAGGTTTTTGTTATTTGAGCAAACGCACCATATTTACGATAGCGCACAATGTTTCCAAAACTCCCATCAGCCAATGGCTTATTTCTATCCGCAATGGGCCTACTAAAGTCAACGAAATTATTGCCATCAGGAATCACTTCATATAAACGATAGTCTGCCCCTACTAATAAATTTGCAAATTTTACAGTATTAGTTAAATCCCATTGAGCATCGGTTTGATACATTCGACTTTTTTGAAGTAACCAGGCACCTCCAGTACTAGGGGCTCCAGATATTCCTGCGTTGATATGATCCCAATTATTTATTTTTAAAATAGTATCACACAATGCATCAAAAGCAGGAGTGCCGGGCTCTACTCTTCCCAGGTCGGCAGCTGCCCTTGCTGTTTTCATTGAAGTTGCAATGTCTTGTCCTGCATTTAAAGAACTTTGTAAAACAGATTTAAATTTTGCTCCCCAAACCGAGTTAGACGATTGTGTTAGTTGCAAATTATCTGCTAGAGGTTTTAAATTATACGAATCGCCCGTATTCTCAAGAGACATATAAGTCCTTACGAAAAAATTCCTTCCCTTCAATTCAATTTTATGATTTTGAACTACCACATTGTCGAGTTGAACTTTATTTCCCCTTTGAAATACACCATCCATTTTACCATAACGATAACTATAAGACAACTCAGTATTGGGTGTTATCTTATAATGCAATGCCAAATCAAATTTTAAATTATCAACAACAGGATTTACAAGATCCTTTTCTAAATAACCTGTTCTTCTAAGTATAAATGTTTTGCTACCTCCATTATAATTAATTCCATTGATAGTAACAGCATTATTACTTTCGTCACCATATCGATTCCATAAATCAGCTGCGGGATTATTGCCAGCATTGAGTTCTTTGTAAGCAGGGTTGGCTGTATTTAAATTATTCGGATTCTGATCGTTTTGTGTATTTGAAGACCAATCAGTTCCGCGTAAATATCCAAAATTCAATTTGAAAGCAAATTTTTTATTGAATGCTTGGGCATATCGTATGGCAGTTTCCGTTAGTACGCTTGGTGCATGATCAATGCCATCTACATGATTCACTCCAACTCTTTGAAACACACTTAATCCTTGATTGTTAAAAGGATTCTTTGAAATTAAATTGGCCATTCCATTAATTGCATTCATACCATATAAAGCAGAGGCGGCATCTGGTGTAATTTCAATGCTCTGAATATCAAGTTCTGTAGGTCCTATCGCATTGCCCAAAGGTACTCCTAATGTAGCTGCTTGCATATCTACCCCATCTACCAATTGCATGAATCTAAAATTATTAGGTATATTAAACCCTCTCGTATTAGGAATTTTAAAAGTAAGTGATGATGTTGTTAACTGCACCCCTTTTACATTTCCTAGAGCATCATAAAATGAGGCAGCAGGTGTTTCCTTAAGGGCACGTAAATCTAGTTTTTCAATACTTACCGGTGAACGCATTAGCTTTTCAGAAGTTCTACTTGCAGTAACCACTACTTCATTAGCAATATAGGTTTGTGTAGTTAATTGAATAGCTAATTTATCGCTTACCGATTTTACTTCAATTTCCTGATTCGTAAATCCCAGGGAGGAAATCACTATTCTAAAAGGCAACTTTTGATTAATCACCAAAGAAAATTTACCTGTTGAATCAGTAACCGTTCCAAGTCTAGTTCCTTTAATTGAAATGCTTGCAGAAGGGATTGCTTCATGATTATCACCTACCACTTTACCAGTTAATAAAAGTGTTCCATTTAATTGGGCTTGAATATAAAAGGGTGAAATAAAAAGTAGCAAAGGAAAAAAGTATTTCATTTATTCTATCGTTTTAGTAGACTATTAAAAATGCAAAGTGTCGCAAATATATACATTTCCTACTAATTTAGTAGACTTATGTAAAGTTAAATAAAATTTCTTTTTTGTTTCTTAGTAGGAACTACCAGAACTTGTTTTAGGGCATTCACCAATAATTGAAAGTGTTCCTCCTGATGCTTTATTGAAATTGTAACCCTCAGGCAAGCCGCTCCTTTATTTACTGTTGGAAAAACAATGGGTTGAATATAAATACCATGCTGATAAAGTAGTATATCAGAAATCTCCTTACAGCTTTTTTCATCACCAATTGGGATGGGAGTAATATGAGTACAATTTGTTACAAAGGGAATATTATTTACCGCTAATAATTCCCTTAACCTGCTAATCTTTTGATGATATTTTGGCCTGATTATTCGATCATTTCTCAAATATTCAATACTTCTGATAGCTGCAGCACATATGGCTGGTGGAAGAGAAGTTGTAAAAATAAAACCTGCACCAAGACTCCGGATGGTATCCACAAAAATGGCATCCCCTGCAATATATCCGCCAAAGACCCCGAACCCTTTCGCTAGTGTTCCATTTATAATATCAATTCCATTTTGAATTCCGAGTTCTTCCGTTAATCCTCCACCGCTATTTCCATAAACACCAACAGCATGCACTTCATCAATATAGGTTAAAGCATTGTATTTTTTTGCCAATAATACTATTTCCAAAATGGGTGCAATAGTTCCACTCATACTGTAAACTGATTCAAACACAATTACTTTTGGTTGATCAATTGGAATGCTTTGAAGTATGGCTTCTATTGATGCTAAATCGTTATGCTTGAACAGTTTTTTTTCTGCACCGCTTGCTTTAATTCCTTCGATGATAGAAGCATGATTGTATTCATCAGAAATAAAAACAACATCTGTAAGTATTTTACCAATCACACTTAAAGCAGTGAGATTGGCTAAATAAGCACTCCCAAATAATAAGGCTTCTTTTTTATGATGTAATGAAGCGATTACTATTTCCAGTTCACGATGATGGATGGTTGAACCACTAATATTTCGAGTTCCACCACTTCCTACTCCGGCTCTATTTGATACATAGGAAAGCTTACTTATGACTTCTTCCTGCACACTCATAGCTAAATAATCGTTACTGCAAAAATTAATAGCACGATGCTTCTCACCATATGCATTTTCAAAATAAAAAACTGGAAAATGCTGCGCCGATTTATTGAGGTTCAGAAAATAACGATAGGTGCCCGAATCCTTTAATTCAGTAAGTTTTCTTGAAAATATTTCTAAATAATTAAGCATATGTTATCCATTCTTTTCGTACTGAAAAATCTCCAAATGTTTCACCTATCTTTTTTTCAATCGAATATTCTTTCAATAATAAATCTAAGAGTTGAAGAATTTCTGGCTCTTCTAAACTTTCCCGATATATTTTATTTAGCCTTTCCCCTTGTCTATCTCCACCTAAGTGCACATTATATTTTCCCATAGAGGTGCCCACAAAACCAATTTCTGCCACATAAGATCTGGCACATCCATTCGGACAACCCGTCATTCTTAAAACAATCCCATCTTCTGATAATCCATATTTTTCTAATATAGGTTCTATTTTAGAAATTAGTTCGGGCAGGTACCTTTGCGCTTCTGCTAATGCAAGCGGGCAGGTTGGTAAAGATACACAAGCCATACTATTTTTTCGGATTGCAGAACTCTTCTCGGTATGGGTAATCACTCCAAATTTTTCTAGGATATCATGTACCGTTTGCTTATCCACTTCTTCAATATCACTTAATATTAAATTCTGTGTACAAGTAAATCTAAAATTTGACTTACCCGTTTTGGCAACCTCATACAAGGCAGTTTTTAAAGCTAACTGATCCGTATCTAGTACCCTTCCATTTTCAACTAATACCGTATAAAACCATTTACCAGCTGTATTTTGTTTCCAACCAAAATGATCCACCCTTTGTGTTAAAACAATGGGCTTTGCATCTGCTAACTGAAATCCAATTCTTTTTTCCAGCTCCTTTTTAAACCATGCAACACCTACTTTATCAATGGTATATTTTAAACGTGCTAATTTTCTATCAGAACGATTACCATAATCACGTTGAATTGTTAAAACCTCATAAATAGCTTTCAAAGTTTTTTCTTCGGTATCTGTAAAACCAATCACAGTTGCCAGTCGCGCATAAGTATCCGGGTTTCCATGAGTGGTAGACAAACCACCACCTACCGCAATATTAAAACCCTTCAGTATATTATCTTCAATAACTGCAATCAAACCCAGATCATTGGCAAACACATCCACATCGTTATTGGGTGGAATGGCGATAGCAATTTTAAATTTTCGAGGCAAGTATCGATCCTGATATAAAGGATCTTCTTCCTCTTTTTTATCTATTAACTTTTCTTCATCTAGCCATATTTCATAATAGGCTTTTGTTTTGGGCATCAGCAATTCACTGATCTTATCTGCATAGGCAAATACTTGCGCATGTATCGGTGATTCTCCCGGATGTGAACTACATAATACATTTCGATTAATATCGCCGCAGGTAGCAATGGAATCTAATTTTGATGCATTAAAAGTCTGAATAGTAGGCTTGATATGAGACTTGATCAAACCATGCAATTGAACGGTTTGTCTACTAGTGATCTTAATCACACCAGTGGAATGTTGCCCGGCAATTTGATGTGTGGCCAACCATTGTTCGGATCTAAGAAAACCTCCGGGTAATCGAAGCCTGATCATAAAACTATATAATCGATCTAATTTCTTTGCAGCTCGCTCTTCCCTTCTATCCCGATCGTCTTGCTGATACATTCCATGAAATTTGATCAATGCCTGATCGTCTTCCCGAATGGCTCCTGTAAGTTCATCCTGTAAACTTTCCACAATAGAGCCACGCAAGCCCAGGCTTTCCGTTTTTATTTTTTCGATGGCTGATAATTGATCTTTTTTAGACATGCCGTTTTTTAAGTAGTTGATTGATATTATTGATCTGAATTAGTAGACATCTTTATGATAACGATGATTATCTTTTAATTCATTAATGTATGAAGTAGCTTCTTCCAAAGATTTATTGCTATACTTTTTTACAATCTGTATTAATGTATTCTCTACGTCTACACTCATGGGATCTTTCTTTCCACAAACATAAAAATAAGCACCCGCTTCTATCCATTGATACAATTCAGCAGCATGGGCGATCATCCGATCCTGTACATAAATTTTTTCTGCTTGATCTCTTGAAAAGGCAAGGTTTACTTTTGTAAGTGTACCCGTGGATGCCCAATTTTGAATTTCTGTTTGGTATAAAAAATCAGAAGCAAAATGTTGCTCTCCAAAAAACAACCAATTTCTTCCATTGGCACCAATGGCTTCTCTCTCTGCCAGGAATCCTCTAAAAGCAGCGATGCCTGTACCCGGACCAACCATAATGATATCCTTATCCGTTGCTGGAAGCTTGAAACGTTTGTTTTTCTGTACAAAGAATTCAATGGTATCTTTTTCTTTAATCTCGCTTAAAAAATCAGAACAAACACCATATTTCTTCTCTTGATCTGTCCAAAATACATCTCTTGCCACGGTAATATGCACCTCGCCTTCTGTTGCTAAGGGAGATGAAGAAACTGTATATAACCTTGGTGATTGCGGGTTTAATATTTGAATGATCTCTTCAAACTGTTGCGCTTTTTGTAAGGGATATTTTTGCAATAATTCTAATAAATCAATCTTAGAAACTGGAATTTCTTGTTCAATGATACTTGCATAACGCTGTATCGTTTTGTCATTCAGATTCGAAATATTGAGTTTGTTCAATAACAAATCATACAGGGTTCTTGTTTCAGATTTATAGACCAGCATTTGCGCTGGATCTACATTTGCAATCCGAATAATTGCATCTACCTTCTCTTTACTATTTTTGGGAACTATCCCTATAGAATCGCCAGATTCATAAATCAGTGCATCCGCTACAATTTCAATATGCCAGGTTTCCTTATTTGATCCTCGATCATTTAAGTTTTGATGGGCAAGAACTGTACCTTGATAAATGGTTTTACCTACAGTTTTAGAAACTAGTGCCGGTTTTTTTTCAATAGTCTTTACAAGAGAACCTTTATTATTCAAACCTTCTAGCAAATTTTCGAACCAAATACCTGCTTCCTCTTCATATTCTACATCACATTTTTGAATTGATGTAATTCTTTTGGCTCCTAATTTTAAAAGTTGCTCATCTATATCTTCACCTGCTTTACAAAATAATGGATAAGAACTATCTCCCAATGCAAGTACTGCATACTGTAGTTTTTCTAATTGAAAGCCGTTTTGATGTATATGATCGTAAAATTTTTGAGCTGCTGTAGGTGGTTCTCCTTCGCCCTGTGTACTAATTACCGTAACAAATAATTCTTCTTTTAATAAATCATTTAGCCGGTACTGATCTAAACTTATTAATTTGGTTTGAATTTGTTTCTTTTTAGCTTTCGTTGCAAATTCGGTGGCTAATTTTTTAGAATTACCTGTTTCAGTACCATATACAATGGTCATTTTTTTTACGGCAGAGATTGCATCAGAAATAGCAGCATTTTCGATAGTAGTTTTATCGTTAATGATCCCTGATAAATATCCACTCATCCAAACCAATTCTTCTTTTGAAGAAGTATCAATTAAAGACTTCAATATTGCCTGTTTATCTTTTGCTAACATATCGCTTGTTTTGGTAATACATTTTGAACCATGTCTTCGACTGGTTTAAAATAGTATTCATCCATTTTATGAGTATTAAACCAATGAAATGATTCATGCAGTGACACCACTTTTCCTATAATTACTAGTGATGGAGAAATAAATGTTTTACCCTTTAACCCACTTTCATAACCATTAAAGCTTCCTATTTGAACTTGTTGATATGGTGTGGTTGCCTGAGATACTACGGCAATTTTTTTATCGTTCGAAATACCATATTCTCTCATTTTCTCTACCAGTTGGTCAAGGGTATTCGACGACATATAGAATACCAGTGTATCTGGCGTTGATGCAAGATCTCTCCAGTATTTTTCATCTAATACCTTATCGTTATAACTTGTTAAAAACCTAACTGATGTAGCAAATCCCCTTGCCGTTAAAGGAATGCCCGCATAGGAAGATGCACCCGATGCCGCAGTGATACCGGGTATTATTTCGTAACGAATTCCAGCTTCAACAAGTGTTTGTAACTCATCTAAAATATTAGAAAAAAAGGCTGTGTCGCCACCTTTTAAACGAACAATACATTTTTTATCTGCTGCATATTTCACCAATAACTGATTGATGTTTTCCTGCGGTGTTGACCCCTTTTGCTTACACTGTTTTCCCACATAAATGATGGGTGTTTTTGGTGAAACATACCTGTCGAGAATTTCTTTACTAACCAACCTATCAGTAATCACCAGGTCTGCCTCCTGTAAATAACGTGCTACCTTAACCGTGATTAATTCAGGATCTCCACAACCTGCACCTGCAAGAATTACTTTTCCAAAACTGACGATCTTATGCATAATAGTCTACTATTTAAGTAGGTTTAATATTTACGCGAAAGCCGAAACAACTTTCACTTGATTACTTAAAACAAACCTTCAATGGATAAATACCTTTCTCCAGTATCGTAATTAAACGTGAGTATTTTGGAAGAAATAGGAATTTCAGCTAACTTTTTTGCCACAGCTGCTAGTGATGCGCCAGTAGAAACCCCTACTAAAATACCTTCTTGTTTGGCTATCTGCTGAGCATATGTAAAAGCTTCATCTTTGCTTACTGCAATAATACCATCGAGTATTTTGGTATTCAATATGGAGGGTACAAACCCTGCACCAATTCCTTGTAAAGGGTGTGGCCCTGCTGCACCTCCACTTAACACAGGCGACAATTCGGGTTCTACAGCATATACCTTTAAATTGGGAAATTTTTCCTTTAACACTTCTGCCACACCTGTAATATGCCCTCCAGTTCCCACACCAGTAATGAGGTAGTCTAATCCATCCGGGAAATCAGTAATGATTTCTTGAGCAGTGGTTTTACGATGTATTTCACTATTTGCTGGATTATCGAACTGTTGAGGCATCCATGCATTCGCAGTGCTTTGAGTTAATTCAGTAGCTTTTTCTATCGCCCCTTTCATCCCTTTTTCGCGGGGAGTTAATACAAATTCAGCTCCGTATAATGCCATTAATCTCCTACGCTCGATGCTCATACTTTCAGGCATCACCAAAATAATTTTGTAGCCTTTTACAGCTGCTACAAGT
This sequence comes from Bacteroidota bacterium, assembly GCA_025363385.1. Taxonomy (GTDB): domain Bacteria; phylum Bacteroidota; class Bacteroidia; order Chitinophagales; family Chitinophagaceae; genus Sediminibacterium. Next base: position 8,660 of record JANYEA010000113.1, read on the forward strand.
GCTAATCCAATTCCTGTATTTCCAGATGTGGGTTCAATAATAGTGCTGTTTTTATTGATCAATCCTTTCTCTTCGGCATCTTCAATCATCGCCAAAGCAATACGATCTTTGATACTAGCTCCTGGATTTGTTTTTTCTAATTTTATCCAAACTTCGTGATTAGACCCAAATAAACGATTGAGGCGAACATGTGGTGTATTGCCGATGGTGCCTAAAATATTGTTTGCTTTCATATGATTTGTATTCTTTAATGATGGTGTTTAAATAACAAAATTTAATGCCTCGGTTTCCGGGTATTTATCCTTTACGGCAACTTCGCTTTTATGATATACGATTGAATTGGGTAAAACACTATACGTAAGCCATACATTTCCACCAATCACACTATCATGCCCTATCACAGTGTCTCCACCAAGAATGGTTGCACCCGAATATATAATTACATTATCTTCAATGGTAGGATGTCTCTTTGTACTTGCCTTATCTTTTGAAACATTTAATGCTCCAAGTGTTACACCCTGATAAATCTTTACATTATTACCTATCACCGTTGTTTCTCCTATCACAATACCTGTACCGTGATCTATGAAAAAAGACTTGCCTATAGTTGCACCTGGATGAATATCGATTCCCGTTTTACCATGCGCATATTCAGTAAAGATTCTTGGAATAATCTTTACATTCAGATCCCAAAGTAAATGGGATAACCGATAAATGGCTGTTGCATAGAACCCAGGATAGGCTACCAATACTTCTTCTACTGAAATAGCTGCCGGATCAAATTTCAAGATCGTATTTGCATCCCCTATCAATCCGATATATAAATCAGGTATTGCTTCAAAGAATTGATCTGTAATACCCTGTGTTTTCACACCATCTGGAATTACATCGTAAATCAAACTAGAAAAATGACTCTTTAATGATTCAAATTCTTTTTCCAGATCCGACGATTGTTTATGTCTTACTGTTTTGGGTAAAAAAAGAAAGGCAAACAGTTTATCAATAAACTCTTCCGCCAATTCTTTATCAGGAAAAAAATTGAAATTTTTCGAATTTTGATTAAACAGGTTATTGATAAATTCTTTCTGCGTCATAACTAATTTTATTGAATCATGCATGCACCAACGGTAACATGACTAGTTTCATCGATTAAAATGGCACCTCCATTCACTCTTAAATGGTGGTAGGAATCATAAGGTATTGGTGATGCTGTTTTAATGGTTGCCTTGATAATATCATTTAGCTGAACTTTTTCGGGAGCTTCTTCTTGTTCTAATGAATTTACATTTACCTTAAATTGGAACTCTTTCACAACTGCTCTAACTAAGCGACTATTAATTTGCAATTGATATTTGTTTCCAGCTATCAATGGTTTATTATCCATCCAACACAACAAAACATCTAACTCATTGGATACAGAAGGCTGATTTTCTGTGAGTGTTATCAGGTCTCCCCTACTCACATCAACATCATCTGCTAAATGCAACACTGCACTCTGAGGTGCAAAAGTTTCGTCAACTTCTACACCACCAACTTCAATAGCAGAAATAGTAGTGGTTAAACCAGAAGGTTGCACAGTAACCTTTGCTCCCTTTTTATAAATACCGCTAATTACTTTTCCAGCATAGCCCCGATAGTCGTGCAGCGCCTCAGTTTGAGGGCGAATTACATATTGTACTGGAAAACGTGCATCCGTTAAATTAATATCATCTGCAAGCTCCACGGTTTCTAAAATCTGCAAAAGTCCTTCCCCTGCATACCAGCCCATTTTAGTTGACCTATCCACAATATTATCTCCATTCAAAGCACTGATGGGAATATATCGCACATCTTTTAAACCCAATGTTTTTGCTACCGCAGCATAATCAATTAATATATTATTATACACATCATGCGAATATTCTACCAGATCCATTTTGTTTACTGCAACCACCACATGTGGAATGTTGAGCAGTGAAGCAATGATTGAATGCCTTCTGGTTTGTTCTACTACTCCATGCCTTGCATCGATTAAAATAATCGCTAAATCCGAGTTAGAAGCACCCGTAACCATATTTCTTGTGTATTGAATATGGCCAGGAGCATCAGCAATAATAAACTTACGCCTAGGTGTAGAAAAATATTTATATGCAACGTCAATGGTAATACCTTGTTCTCTTTCTGCGCGCAAACCATCAGTTAATAAAGCAAGATCGATCTCTCCATCTTCTCTATTCTTTGTTTGTTTTTCAATGGCTTCTAATTGATCAATTAGTATTGATTTGCTATCATATAATAGTCTTCCAATTAGCGTGCTCTTTCCATCATCCACACTTCCAGCTGTTATAAATCTTAATATATCCATTGTGTATACTTAAATCTTTAAATTAATTTTGAAAGCCTAGAAATAGCCACTTTTTTTACGATCTTCCATGGCTGCCTCACTCACCCGATCATCAATTCTCGTTTCCCCTCTTTCACTAGTTTTTGTGGCAATGATTTCTGTAATGATATCATCTAAAGTTGATGCATTACTTTCTACAGCCGCGGTACAAGTCATGTCGCCAACCGTACGGTAACGAACCCTCTTGCGCGAGATTTTATCGGTTGATTCTAATTGAACGAATTCCGACATGGCCACTAATTGACCCTCATGTTCCAACACTTCTCTCTCGTGAGAAAAATAGATAGAGGGCAATTCAATTTTTTCTTTTCTAATATAATTCCAGATATCTAATTCAGTCCAGTTACTAATCGGAAATATTCTCACATTTTCACCCTTATCAATTCTTCCATTATAAGTGTTCCATAATTCTGGTCTTTGCAATTTAGGGTTCCACTGACCAAATTCATCTCTTACCGAAAAGATACGCTCTTTGGCTCTAGCTTTTTCTTCATCCCTTCTGGCACCTCCAATACATGCATCAAACTTGAATTCTTCAATGGTATCTAATAATGTAAAAGTTTGCAATGCATTTCTACTGGCAAATTTACCCTTCGGCTCGGTTAAGTTTTTTGATTTGATGGTATCTGCAACTTGACGAACAATTAGTTTTTCGCCAATTCTTTCAGCCATTGCATCACGATAATCTAATGCCTCTTGAAAATTATGGCCCGTATCGATATGTACTAAAGGAAAAGGGAATTTACCCGGACGAAAGGCTTTCAATGCTAAATGCACTAGTGTAATGGAATCTTTTCCGCCACTAAATAATAGTGCAGGGCGCTCAAACTGACCAGCTACTTCCCGCATAATATGTATCGCTTCCGATTCCAGTTGGTCCAAATAATTTAATTGATAGATGCTAATAAAAAGGAGTGCGGATTACACGTACATCAATAAAAAATACAATTATTAAAAGGCGTTTATTTTAATATTTATAATGAGCAACTATCAATTAAATTATTTGGACCAACTGGAATCGGAAGCGATACATATTATGCGGGAA
>JANYEA010000127.1 GCA_025363385.1 Bacteroidota bacterium
CTGAATATGAATACAGGTTCAACAGAAGAAACAGAAGGAAGGGATTATTCAATGATGTTTTACAAAGAATGATTCATCAAATTCCACATCCTTACAACTACCTAAAAACACTTTGCGTTTATAATACCTAATCCTAAAAATTGTTTTATTTCATAAATTTAATAAATCACTATAATAATGATATAAAACAAAGGATTTTCAGCCCCTTGTTTTATATCATATGCATTAAAATAAAATTCTTATTGAATAATTATTTGTTGACTTTCCCATTTAGTTCCATCAAATCCAGAGACAACATATTTTCCTGATGGAATTCCAACTAAACTCAAATTTGCAGAACTTACTCCATTAGTAAAAGAAGTGTTTTTCCATTGCACTCCAGTTACATCTACAATTTTAATTGCAAAAATCAATACTTGATTGTTTGAATTATTTGAACTTGTAGAATTCATAGAAAGCGATGAGCTGCTTGTTGTACTTATAGAAGAACTATTATTAACTGTTACAGTAAGTGAGCTTGTCGCAAGTGTAGGTGTCACAGCAAAAAATGCTCCAACATTTACTGGGAAAAAGTATGAGTTACTATAAGTTCCACATGTATTTGATGCAACCAAATTAAATCTTGCAGATCCAGGTGGAATAAACACAGTAAAATTCAATACTGGAGAAGTTACATTATATCCTGAAGTAGGTGAAGTTTGAGACCATGCATATGTTGTATTTTGAGAAGGCATTGTTACTGCAAAACTAACTTGTGTACTGCCTGAGGCTACAGTAACGGGTGTATTAAATGAAGTTAAGTTATATGGCCCATAAGACCTTCCAGGGGTATATGCTGTGTAAGTTCCTGAAACTGGTATGCCTACATAAATATTATATAAAGCAATAACAATAGGTGTTGCTCCGCATAAATTACTTATTGTTGCTGTAAGAGATATACTTCCAGTACTTACTTTAGAAAGTGTGATTGTATTTCCACTAACAGTGCTTGTTACAATTGTCCCTGTTTGCCCAATACTCCAATTTACAATTGCTCCACATGGAAGTCCAGAAACCGAATAAGTTATTGGTGAAGTACAAATTGCATTTCCACCTACTATAGACAAAGAGCTAGAAGAAATTGGTGTCATAGCCACATTGCATGCATTTGTATTAAATGTCGTTCCATTAGCTAAAACCGAAGCTGAAATAGAACTTAGTTGAGATCCACAATTTGGCGTTAATTGCAATGTATTGGAAGTACCAGTAGATATTGTATTTGGTGCAGGTAGTCCATTATATAACCACCCATTATTTGCACCTAAATTCCATATGATATTTGTAATACCTGTTGTTCCATTTGTATTTGCAATAGTAAATATTTGAGGAGTAACTGAACCACAAGTTATATTAACCGAAGGAGGCAAACTAAATGGTAATTTTTCTGATATTACAATACTACTAATTAATGCATTATTTAATAAACTTGAACCTCCGTTTGCCAGCAAAATTAGATACGAGTTTGAAGTAGTCGAGGATGTAAATGATGGCAAAGTATAATTTTGAGAATTTTGAGACAAAAAAGATCCCCCTAAATAATTTTGAACAATTCCACCCCAATAATTTTGCCCAACTGCACCACATGCAGTTGGATTTGTACTATTAGGGTCAGGTAATGTGTTATATAAATAAACCCCAAAACTTGGAAAATTAGTATTGAAGCCACTACCATCAGTGCCTTTAGCATTTATTTGTATCGTATAAGTGTACCCACTTTTGAAAGGAAATTGGATTCCATATGCAGTTCCTAAATTAGATCCAGAACTTGTACTACTTTGTGTTTGCAATACAAGATTTGTCCCATCAAATTCAACGCCTCCAGAAACTGGCAAGTGTTTCAGTCCTCCAATATTATAAGGAGTTACAACATTAAATGAATTACAATTTGAAACTGGTAAACTACCAGAATAATTGATAGTGTAAGTATTAATTTGTGCATATCCATAATAATACAAAAAAGTGAATACAAAAATTAATATAAAGTTTTTGATTTTCGATTTATTATAAATAATCATTTTATTAAATGAATTTGTAAGCCCAACCCTAATGCAATAGTATAATTAGAAGTATTTGTAGAAATATCATTATTATTAAAATATCCAAGGGTTAACTCCATACCTACGCTACTATTGAAATAAAATACAGGGCCAAATAAAAAAGAATAATTGTTTTTTCTACCATCATTTATATTATAATAACCAGATGTCTTATAAGTACCATATAAATAATTCGCTTCTACTAACAAATTCAAAGGTTTTTCATTAGGAAAAAAGTAATATCTTATGAAAGGCCCTATCATTAAACTATTTGTATTAATGTCACCAGGACCTGTACCCAATGGATTACTTTGTTTTTGAAAAACAGTATTAATTTTTAAACCAGCGGCAATTTTATCCCAAAAAAAATAACCGGCATTTGGTGTTAGCTGAAAAGTTGATGACCGAAGATTATCAAATGAATTTCTGTTATAATAATACATTGCATTACCCCCAACTAAAAAATTCCCCCTGGTTATTTGTGAATGTACTTTCCCTTTCGAAATACAAAATATAATTATTAGAATATAGATTTTTTTCATATGGCAGTTTTTAATTTTAAATTTAGTGCAATTAAATGGAGGGCTTAAATCATTATACATGTAATTGATTTTTAATTTTAATACATTTATAGGATTAGGTATTTAATTCTCGAAGATAAAATAAAGGCTTTGTAATGACTAATATATTTAGTATTTTGTGTCTAAATAATTTAGTTATGTTTAAGGGAATAAACGCCATAGAGTTTTCGAAAAGGTTTCAGACCA
>JANYEA010000142.1 GCA_025363385.1 Bacteroidota bacterium
ATATTCCTTTTTACCGCTACCCCAAATTCCGATTAATAAAAACTTAGGGATCACGGCCACTTCTAAGAAGAAAAACATGGTAAAAATGTCTAGTGAAATAAAGAAACCGTAGGCACCTAAACTCAACAAAATCAATAAAAAGAAAAACTCTTTTGATAAAGTTTCCATATTCCATGATACCAATATTCCCGCTACTACAATAAAGCTTGTAAGCAAAATCATCGCAATAGATATACCATCAACTCCAATATGGTATTGTAGACTTAAAGGCGAAAACCAATTTTGTAGGTATTCGAAAAGCATTTGTGAGGTATTCCCTGCAGCTCGTTCTTGATAGTACGCTAATAATAATTTAATAGCCAAACCTAATTGAAGCAATGAGCCTCCTAAGGCTATACTGCGAATCTGTTTTAAATTATTTGCAAATAATATCGCAACAGTAGTAAGCAGAGGAAATAATAAAAATAAAGTCAGGTTCATGTGTTATAATTTATTTCCACAGATAAAGAAATGCAATAATTAATCCGGCAATACCCCCAAAGAAATACAATGCATAATCCTGCACTTTGCCAGATTGAAAACCTTTGATTAATTCTGATAAACTGGTGGTTAATTTTGCCAATAAATTCATAAATCCATCTACAATATTTTTGTCGAACCATGCTGCCGGTTTACCCACTAAATTGAACAAAACTTTTTTGGTGACAAACAAATAAACTTCATCAATATAAAATTTATGGTATGCTGCATTGTAAATACCACCTAATTGAATGGCAATTCTCTGAGGTAATTCATTGGAAGTTTTAAACAAACGAGTAGCTAATAATATTCCCGCAATGGCTAATGAAACAGGTAAAATGGAGAAAGTAAATGGAATGCTAGAATGTATAGGATTGCCATCTGCTGTTATCAAACTTGAAATAGGGGCGAAGCCGGCCACAATTGCCAGAATCGCTAATAATATCAATGGAATTTTCATAGACCAAGTTCCTTCACCATGATGTGCGTAATGTGTATCGGCTTCTTTACTCCAGAAAATTGAAAAATATAAGCGGAACATATAGAAAGCCGTAAGACCGGAGGTTAAAAGTGCAATTGCATACACCAATTTATTGGATTCAAATGAGGCCATCAATATTTCTTCTTTGCTAAAGAAACCTGAGAATGGTGGAATACCAGCTATGGCCAAACATGCAACCAAGAAACTGATATGGGTTATTGGCATCAACTTCCTCAATCCGCCCATGTCTTTCATTTCATTGCTATGAACCAAATGAATTACGGCACCTGCACCAAGAAATAATAATGATTTGAAAAAAGCGTGGGTAAACAAATGAAACATCGAACCCATATATCCTAATCCATCTTCACCATGATATTTTGAAACGCCTAGTGCAAACATCATATAACCAATCTGAGACATGGTTGAATAAGCTAATACCCTTTTTATATCGGTTTGTGTACATGCAATTACGGCTGCAAAAAAAGCTGAAAATGCACCGGTATACATAACTATCTGTAGCGCATCAGGATTGGAAAGTGCAAATACAGGAAACAAACGAGCAACTAAAAATACACCAGCGACCACCATGGTAGCGGCATGAATTAAAGCTGATACAGGAGTTGGGCCTTCCATCGCATCTGGTAACCAAATATGTAAAGGAAACATAGCAGATTTACCTGCACCACCTATGAATACTAATAATAATCCCCAGGTTAAAGCAGACACTCCAAGAAAGGAAGCTGCATTAATTGCAATCAGAAATGGAGAGTTTGTGGTGGTTAAACGCTCTATTAATACACCAAAATCAAGGGTATGAGAATAGAATGATAATACCAGGATCCCAATTAAAAAACCAAGATCTGCAAAACGTGTTACAATAAAAGCTTTTTTGGAAGCGGCAACTGCGCTTGGTTTTTCGAAATAGAATCCAATTAATAAAAAGGAAGAAACACCTCCTAATTCCCAAAACAAATAGATCTGAAAAATATTAGAAGATAAAACCAATCCTAACATTGAAAAGGTAAATAAACCTAAGAATGCATAGTAAGTAGCAAAACGGGTTTCACCTTTCATATAACCCAAACTAAAAAGATGCACCATCAAGGAAACGAAACTTACTACAACCAACATCATTACGGTGATTGGGTCGATTAAAATACCCATATCAATTGAAATACCAGGACTAAACTCTAGCCATGTATATTTAACTACTTCTATTTTTTGATAAATAGCATTGACTTTTCCACTAACGAAAAAGTATTCGTAGGCGGTTACTAAAGAAAGGAGGGTAGAACTTAGCAAACCTAATGTTCCAATGATTCCTGCTGAATTGGTAAAATATTTCCGACCAAATAATCCCAATACAAAGAAACATGCCAGGGGAATTAGTGGAATTAATGCTATATAAATTGGATGACTCATGTTAACATTTATTGTTATAGATGAATTCTTTTAATTAGTATTTCATTTCAGTTGCATCTTCTACATCTATAGAGTGATGACTTCTATATAAATTAATAATGATCGCAATGGCAACCGCGGCTTCGGCTGCTGCAATCGTTATCACGAAAATGGAAAAGAAAATACCATCTATCTTTTCAGGATAGAGATATTTGTTAAATGCTACAAAATTGATGTTCACACTGTTTAACATCAGTTCAATCGACATCAACATAGTTATCATATTTCTTCTTGTAAAGAGACCATATATTCCAATAAAAAATAGGACGGTACTTAAAAAAAGAATATGTGTTAATGGAATTTCGCTCATGATATTTTATTGAATAGAGTTTTGAAAAGTGGTAGCGTCTTTTTCATTCGACTTAATCGCAATTACTATACAACCAATCATTGCTGCTAATAGAAGAATACTGATCAATTCAAATGGCAATAAATATCCATAATTTTTGGTATCTAACATCTGAGTACCAATTTGATTCACACTCAAATTAAATGTGGTTGTGGATATTGGTTTAAATGCATATAGACTAATAATTCTTACTACAAAACCTGTACCGAATAAAACTGCTAAAGCCGCAAAAATACTTCTGGTAAGTATTGGTTTTGGCATTTCTTCACCAGATTTAATGGTTAGAAATATGGAGAATATAATCAGTACAACAATTCCCCCAACATACACAATAATTTGAACTGCAGCTAAAAATTCCAATTGCATCCAAAAGTATAATGCTGCAATTCCAATTAGAGAAAATAATAACCAAATAGATGCTCTGAATATTTTCCTTGTTGTTACAGCTAATATACCTGTGCCAAGTATAAAAGCTGAAATGATATAAAATATAATTGCTGATGGACTCATGATGTATCTTTCTTTAATTATTTGATTATTCTACACCTGCTTTCAGTTTTGAATCAGGTTTATTCAAACGCTTGGTTAAAAGCCCACGATTAAATACACTATGCTCAAATGTATTAGCCATATTGATGGCTGCTGTTGGACATGCCTCTACACAAAGACCACACATCGTACATAACTCTAAATGATAAACAAAAGTGTCGATTGCTTTTTTCTTTTTTCCTTCCGGACTGATGTCGAATTTATTAATGATTTTAATACTTCCATTTGGACAAGCCAATTCACAGGCAGAACAACCTGTACATGCGTGTTCATTGTTTTCATCATGCGTCATCACAACCTCCCCTCTGAAACGCTCAGGAAGTACAAGCGTATCCCGATTGTCTGGGTATTCTTCTGTGATAATCTCTTTATGATGTGTAAAATAATACCCTGTGCGATTCATTCCCACAAGCAATGATTTCATTGCACCATAAACGTCTTTAAAATAATCTACTAGAAACATCTTACTGTTTTATTTCAAATTAAAAATGCCAGCCTTTAATTGCTATTAATGTCATCAAAATCAAATTCACCATACTGATCGGTAGTAAATATTTCCATTCCAAATTCAATAATTGATCTACCCTTAATCTAGGGAATGTCCATCTAAACCACATGATTAAAAAAATCAGGAAAAAAGTTTTTCCGAAAAACCATAAGAAGCTTGGAATATAATCCATGATATGATTAAAAGATTCCCAATTGCCTATATGAAATGGCATCCATCCTCCTAAAAATAAAGTGGCTCCGATGGCACAAACAATAAATATGTTGATGTATTCAGCCAAAAAGAATAAAGCGAATTTCATACCTGAATATTCTGTATGAAAACCAGCAGTTAATTCTGATTCGGCTTCTGATAAATCAAATGGTGCACGATTGGTTTCAGCAGTAACCGCAATGATAAAAATGACAAAAGATATGATTGCAGGAATATGCGCTTTAAATATCCACCATCCAGTTTGTTGAGAAAGAACAATATCGTTGATATTTAAGCTGCCAGTTAAAACGATGATAGACAAAACTGATAAACCAACAGATAATTCATAACTCACCATCTGAGCTCCACTTCGCATAGCGCCTAATAGTGAATATTTATTATTGCTTGCCCATCCAGCCATTAAAATACCTATCACAGAAACAGATGATATCGCAGAAACATAAAGAACACCAATATTGATATCCCAGATATGAAATCCTTTTGCAAAACCTATAGGGGCTAAAACTAACATCGCAACCATCATTACTATAAAAGGGGCGAGATTGAATAAAAACTTATCAGCACCATCAGGAGTGAGTCCTTCTTTCATAATCAGCTTTACCGTATCGGCGGCACTCTGAAACATTCCTTTTGGCCCAACTCTGTTTGGTCCTAAACGAATCTGGATCCAGGCAGCAACTTTTCTTTCCATAATTACAAGTACCAATCCAAGTGCTGCGAAAAGTGCAATGGCTAATACTCCTACAATCACAAATTCAAAAAGAAGGGCAATTGTTGGAGGAAAGGTTTTATTTAACCAATCCTGCACGAGTGTTGTTAAACTTTCTAAACTAAACATTTATTTATGTTGTCTTAAGTAACAAAATAGCATTTATTAACGGTCAATATCTGGGATCACTAAATCCAATGTTCCCATGGATGCAATTAGATCTCCAATTTTTCCACCCCTTGTAATATGATCTAAACATGAAAGGTTTGAAAAACCAGGCGAACGAAATTTAATTCTATAAGGAGTAGTGCCACCTTCGCTTACGATGTAAACACCTAATTCACCGCGAGCCGTTTCAACCCTTTGATAAAACTCACCCTTAGGTAATTTTAAAACAGCTTTTGTTTTTGCCTGAAAATCGCCCTCTGGAATATTGTCGATTAATTGTTCAATGATTTTGATAGATTCATTCATCTCACGTAACCTAACCAAATAACGTGCATATGAATCGCCTGCCGTTTCTAAAACTTCTTCAAAATCAAGGGTATTATAAATTTCGTAAGGATACAATTTGCGAATATCACATGAAACGCCACTTCCTCTAGCTGCAGGTCCAGTAACTCCATAACTAATGGCCGCTTCTTTTGATAATATACCCACACCCTTCATGCGATTTTGGAAAATGATATTTCCAGTTACCAATTCATCGTACTCGTGAATTTTTTGTTTGTATAGTTTCAAGAAAGACTTTACTCTATTTTGAAAATTCGGATGCAAGTCCACCATCACTCCACCAGGAACCATATAGTTCATTGTAAGCCTTGCGCCACAGGTTTCCTCCATGATATCGTTGATAGATTCCCTTTCTCTAAATGCATGGAAGAATGGGGTAAAGGCACCCAAATCCATTGCCATAGCACCCCACCATAATTCATGTGAAGCAATTCTGGTTAATTCATCCATTAATACCCTGATCACTTGAGCTCTAGCTGGAATTTCAACACCCAAACCTTTCTCAACTGTTAAAGCGCATGCGTGGTTATTAATGTGAGCAGACAGGTAATCCATTCTACTAGTGCTATAAATGAACTGCCTATAAGTGAGGCTTTCACACATTTTTTCAATTGAACGATGTATATATCCCAAATGTGGTTCTACTTTTTTAATGGTTTCGCCATTTAAAGTAATTACCAAATGTAACACACCATGTGTAGCAGGGTGTTGTGGACCTACATTGATGATTAAATCTCCTTCTGCTGTTTTGCCTATTTCTTCAACCATTTTTGTTGATTTGTTTTTTATAAGCCGTTCATGGCTTTTGCTCAACTGTATTTACCAACCTTATAGTTTGATCATATTAATCGGATCTTCATAATCCTTTCTTAATGGATAGCCCACCCAATCATCTGTAAGTAGAAGCCTTCTTAAATCAGGATGTTCTAAAAATATTACCCCAAATAAATCGTAGACCTCCCTTTCAAACAATTCTGCACCTAGCCACATATCGCTAACCGTAATTATTTCAGGCTTTTCTCTGTCTAATTTTATTTTAACTACAATATTGTCTAGGGTTGTGGTAGATCTAAGATGATATACCATTGTGAAATGTGTTTTCCAATCCACACAGGTTAAACAGAATAAAAAATTAAAAGGCTTAGCTTCACAATACCTTAATGTATTAGCTGATTCTTTCCAATTGGATGCTTCAATACCGATATTCAACCATTCGCCTGTTTCTTCAAAACTTGCATTCGGAAGTAATTCGCTTATGATTGTTTTTATTTCCTCGTTTAACATATTGGTAGACAATTATGATCAGTAAGTTGAATCTATAAACCCGATTTCATTTGCTCTCGGGTCATTCCCATTTTAATTTTATCCTGCAATGTAATTAGCGCATGGATCAGTGCCTCTGGTCGGGGAGGACATCCTGGAATATATACATCCACAGGAATTACATGATCGGCACCTTTCACAACAGAATAGGTATTATAAAAAAAAGGGCCTCCGCTAATAGCACAAGCCCCCATTGCAATCACATATTTTGGATCAGCCATTTGATCATATAATCTTTTCAAAACAGGTGCCATTTTATTAACAATAGTTCCTGCTATGATAATCACATCTGCTTGTCTGGGTGTTGCCCTTGCTACTTCAAACCCAAAACGTGAAAAGTCATATTTTGCACCAGCTACAGCCATATATTCTATACCACAGCAACTTGTGGCAAACGTAAGTGGCCATAAAGAATTTGATCGGGCCCAATTTACAAGGTCATCTAGCTTACTAAGAACAATGCCACCACCTGGAACTTCTTCAATATGCCCCGGGAATTCGTTTGTTGATGTATTTTCAGTTGAAATCATATAGAAAATAGCGCTTTAATTAATTGAAATAGTTTAAATCCATTTTAGTGCACCTTTTTTATGTGCATATAAAAACCCCATAAATAATATAAAGAAGAAAATAATGATTTCAAATAATGCATTCATCCCAACCTGCTTTACTACTACAGCCCAGGGATACATGAACACCAATTCCACATCAAAAATCAAGAAAATTAAAGCAAACAAATAATATCCCACATTAAACTGATTCCAAGGAGATCCTACAGATGGTATTCCGCATTCGTAGGCCTGTCCTTTTTGCGGGTTTTTAGAACCTTTTACAAAAATCTTTGCAATAGCAATGCCACCAGCAGAAAATGCAATTGCAGCAGCAATTAATACAAGTAGATAAGCAGCTCCCATAGGCGTTATTTAGAAGGCATGAAGTTAGTGCAATGAAGATAGTCTAAACATTGATTTTACGCACATGTAGATATGATTTTTGTCATGTTATTTGTACACAGTTTTTACCAATAAATAAAGTTAAATAGTTTTAAATAGTAAAAAATATTCTAATGTTTCAATGAAACCTTTATTAAGATTCTTCTGTTATACTACCTTTGACCCAAACCCACATAATTGAAACAACTTTCTTCTATCAATCCTTATTTCTGGAAATATCGAAACCGATTTTTTATTGGAATATTTTTTGTTATTGGTGCCAACTACTTTGCAGTACTTGCACCACAGATTACAGGTTTTGTGGTGAATCAGGTTCAGCTTCATTTACCGGGAGCTAAACCAGTTACAAGTAAACCAGTTCATGATTGGCTTGTGGCGGGGTTCATTCATTGGATAGAAAATAGCAATTTCGATTTTGGACAATTGGTAGCTATCTCAAGTCTTACAATCCTTTTATTCGCCATCATTAGAGGGATCTTGATGTTTTTTATGCGCCAAACCATCATCGTAATGAGTAGGCATATAGAGTTCGATCAAAAAAATGCCATTTTTCAACAATATCAAAAATTGGATACCAATTTTTATAAAACCAATAGCACCGGCGATTTAATGAATCGAATGTCTGAAGATGTGAGTAGGGTTAGAATGTATACCGGCCCAGCAATTATGTATTTAATCAACTTGGTTGCTTTGATAGGGTTTAGTGTGGTAAGCATGCTCAGAAAAGACGTAATGCTAACACTATATGTACTGGCTCCTTTGCCTGTACTAGCCATTACTATTTATTTAGTGAATAGTGTGATCAATAAAAAAAGTGAAAAGATTCAGTCATTATTATCAGACCTTACTTCCAATGCACAGGAGTCCTATTCGGGTATTCGAGTTATCAAATCATTTGTGCAAGAAAAAGCCATGTTGGGTTTTTTCAAAAAAAATAGTGAAGCTTATCGCGAACAGGCTGTTGGTCTCGCTAAAGTGGAAGCCATTTATTTCCCCAGTATGGCTTTAATGATTGGTTTGAGTACTTTATTCACGATTTGTATCGGAGGAATACAAGCCATTCACGATACAAGTAAATTAGGATTGATCGTTGAATTTGTTATTTATATAAACATGCTCACATTTCCTGTGAGTGCTATTGGATGGACGGCCAGTATGATACAAAGAGCTGCTGCTTCACAAAAAAGAATCAATGAATTTCTGCAATCGACTCCTAGCATTCAAAATAAAATGGATGCTTCGAAGCAACCCATTACTGGATTAATAGAATTTCAAAAAGTTGATTTCACCTATCCTCATACTGGTATTAAAGCTATTCAAAACCTGGATGTAAGGATTGAAAAGGGACAAAAAGTATTGGTACTAGGAAGAACCGGTAGTGGTAAATCTACGCTTGCACAATTATTATTGCGATTCTATGATCCACAAAAGGGCACTATCAAAATTGGGAAAAAAGATATCAGAGACATTGATACAAGTATTTTAAGAGAACAAATTAGTTATGTTCAACAAGATGTTTTTCTTTTCAGTGATACGGTTGCAAATAATATCAGTTTTGGATTGTCTGAAAATGCGTCAATTGAAAGGATTGAAAAAGCAGCACAATTCTCTAATGTTCATCAGGAAATACTAGGGTTTGAAAAAGGTTATGAAACATTAATAGGGGAGCGGGGTGTAACATTGAGTGGTGGTCAAAAACAACGAATTTCCATAGCAAGAGCATTGATTAAAGATCCTGAAATCATCGTTTTCGATGATTGCCTAAGTGCAGTGGATGCTAAAACAGAATATCGGATTTTATCTAACCTGAATACATATTTAAAAGAAAAAACAGCGATAATCATTACTCATCGGATTTTTTCCACATTCCGATTCGATAAGATTATGGTACTCGAAAATGGTTCAATCATAGAAATGGGTAACCATGACACACTCATGTTGCAAAATGGATATTATGCAGAATTATACCGATTGCAATTAACTGAACAAGCAAAAGAAATGGAAGAAAGCAGCTCCGAAATTTAAAACAGATGCTAAATATTCAAATTTTGGTAATTCTGAAACAATCCTATATTTGTGCCGCTTAAATGATTCTACAACAAAAATAAAATTAACTGTGTCGTACGAGAATAACGAGAAGAAAATGGACAGCGTTTATAGTAAACGCATTAGAGCTGGAAAAAGAAGGACTTATTTTTTTGATGTAAGAGCTACCAGAGGGAATGACTACTATTTAACCATTACTGAAAGCCGTAAAAGGTTTGATAATAATGGATATGATAGACATAAGATTTTTTTGTACAAAGAAGATTTCAACAAATTTATTAAAGCATTGGGTGAGGCAGTAGACTATGTAAAAACAGATTTAATGCCTGATTTCGATTTTGATGCATTTAATCATGAATATCCAGAAGGAGAAGAAGGGTATGTAGAAAATGAACCAACAGAACATGATCAAGCCGTATCACCTGTAGTTGAAGAAAAAGAAGCAGTTATTGAAGTAGTTGAAGAAACTGCAAAACCAATTGTAGAAGAAGCTCCTGATAATTTTATTAATCCAACAGCTACTGAAGAGGTAGACAAATGGTAATAATACAATTTATAAAAAAGGCCGTCCATTAATTTTGGACGGCCTTTTTTATAACCCTTTGATCATCCAGATACCGCACCCGTCGTGCCCCGTATTACCCATGGGTGCTTTCAAATATTCAAATCCAAACTTCTCGTATACACTAATAGCCTTATCTAATTCAGGCATTGTTTCTAGATACATTTGTGTAAAGCCATTCAATTGGGCTTCTAACATACAATGCGATATCATTTTTTGCCCCAATCCCTTTCCCCTTGATGATTTAGACAAATACATTTTTACCAATTCGCAGGTTTGATCATCGAGACCAGCAGAATGAAAATACCCGGCTCCACCAAGAATCTCACCCGCTTCTTCAGCAATAAAATAAGCACATCTGTTGCTTTTCTGAAATAGTTCATATAAATGATCTGTAGTATCATCAAAATAAACAGTTCCAGGTTTATTGGCTCCAAATTCTTCTAATGCTGCTCTGATTATGATGGCAATAGTTGCGTTGTCGGACGGTAGAATGGGTCGAATTGTTATGGACACTCTATTTTATTTTGCGTAATTCTTTGAAATTATTGATGAGTCCATTAGTGGAACTATCATGGCCAGCTACTTTATCTTCATTTTCTAATTCCGGTAGAATTTTATTGGCCAATTGTTTACCTAACTCAACTCCCCATTGATCAAAACTGAAAATATTCCACAATACACCTTGTATAAATATCTTGTGTTCATACAAAGCAATCAATGTTCCCAATGAATATGGAGTTATCTCTTTTACTAAAATGGAATTTGTTGGTTTGTTACCAGAGAATACTTTAAAAGGTGTTAGTTTTTTAATTTCTTCTTCCGATTTGCCTGCTTTCATCAATTCAACCTTCACTTCATTCTCTGATTTCCCATTCATCAAAGCCTCTGTTTGAGCAAAAAAGTTCGACATTAATTTTACATGATGGTCACCAATTGGGTTATGACTAATTGCAGGTGCAATAAAATCGCAGGGTATTAACATGGTTCCCTGGTGTATCAATTGATAAAAAGCATGTTGCCCATTTGTTCCGGGCTCACCCCAAATAACCGGACCAGTAGCGTAATTAACCGGATTCCCATTTCTATCAACACTTTTACCATTACTCTCCATATTTCCTTGCTGGAAATATGCGGCAAATCGGTGCATATATTGATCATAGGGGAGAATTGCTTCACTTTGAGCACCCATAAAATTGGTATACCAAACCCCGATTAATGCCATTAATACAGGAATATTCTTATTCAATGGTGCAGTTTGTAAGTGTTTGTCTGCCGTTTCTGCACCTTTTAATAATAAGATGAAATTATCATAACCAATAGTTAAGGCAATAGATAAACCAATGGC
Organism: Bacteroidota bacterium; assembly: GCA_025363385.1. Taxonomy (GTDB): domain Bacteria; phylum Bacteroidota; class Bacteroidia; order Chitinophagales; family Chitinophagaceae; genus Sediminibacterium. Next base: position 11,538 of record JANYEA010000142.1, read on the forward strand.
ACTCCATAAAGAATAACGGCCTCCAACCCAATCCCAGAACTCAAACATATTTGCTTTATCTATTCCAAAATCAGTGACAGATTTTTCATTGGTACTTAATGCTGCAAAATGTTTTGCAATATCAGATTCCGATGCGCCAGAAGCCAGGAACCAATTTCTTGCAGTATGCGCATTGGTCATTGTTTCTTGAGTAGTAAATGTCTTAGATGCAATCAAGAATAAGGTTTCTTCCGGATTTACTTTTTTAAGTGTTTCAGCAATATGAGTACCATCTACATTACTCACAAATAAAGTTTCAAAACCTTTCATCCAATAAGGTTTAAGTGCTTCTGTAACCATTACGGGACCTAAGTCACTTCCTCCAATTCCAATATTTACAATGTATCGGATGGGCTTACCTGTAAAACCTTTCCAATTGCCACTATGAATGGATTCGCAAAAGGTCTTCATTTGCTGTTGCACTCTTTGAATTCCAGGCATGATATCTTCACCATCAACTTTCACAGGATGTCCGGAGAAATTTCTTAATGCAGTATGTAATACAGACCTACCTTCTGTTTCATTAATTTTTTCACCATGACATAAAGCTTTTATTGCATCTTTCAATTTGCAATCTTCTGCTAATTCCAATAGGAGTTTTAAAGTTTTTTCATTTAGAATATTCTTGGAATAATCGAATAAAATATCATCCAGTTGTAATGAGAATTTTTTAAATCTATCATTATCTGATGCAAAAAAATCGCGCATATGCTTACGATTCATTTCTTCTTCAAAATGCTTTTTCAATAAAAACCAGGCTTGTGTTGTAGTAGGGTTCGTTCTAGGTAACATATCTATTCTATTTCTATTTGGATAATGGATTATCAAATTCGTTTATAAGGTTTCAATAATTTCAATGGTTTGTTGCACCTGACTAGGTGTTACATCTAAGTGTAAAACAAATCGAATTTGAGTGGGGGAGATTGAGATAGCTAAAATACCCTTTTCTTTCAATATAGCAGAAAGTATGGGTGCGGTATATTTCCCTTTCACTTCAAAAATCAAAATATTTGTTTCTACTGCTAAGATGTGACCAACAAAATCTTTTTTCTGTAAAGCAGATTCAATCAATTTAGTATGTAGATGGTCTTCTGCTAAACGATCAATATGGTTGTGTAAAGCATAAATACCGGCTGCTGCAAGAAAACCAGCTTGACGCATTCCTCCGCCATACAGCTTTCTAACTCGTTTAGCTTTTTTTATAAAATCGGCTTTCCCCAGCAAAACAGAACCAACAGGAGCCCCTAATCCTTTACTCAAACAAATAGATATGGAATCGAATACCTTGCCATATTGTTTGGGAGTTTCTTTTTTGGCTATTAATGCATTAAAAATCCTGGCACCATCTAAATGCAATGCTAATCCATAAGTTGAGCAAATATCTCTAATTGATTCAATATCATTAAAATTATAACAACTTCCACCGCCTCTATTAGCAGTATTTTCTAATGAAACCAATCGGCTAATCGGTTTATGAATATCTTCCGGGTTAATGGCATTTCTCACCATTTCAGCGGTTATTCTACCCCTATCGCCCTGTAGCAATCGAACCGATGATCCAGCATTAGCGGCAATTCCACCTCCTTCATAGAGGTATACATGCGATAGTGTATCACAAATTACTTCGTCACCAGGTTGCGTATGACATTTTATGGCTATTTGATTGGTCATGGTTCCACTTGGGCAAAATAAAGCGGATTCCATGCTAAATAAGGATGCAGATAGAGATTCCAGCTCATTTACCGAGGGATCTTCACCAAAAACATCGTCTCCAATTTTGGCTTGCATCATTGCTTCTCTCATCAATTGGGTAGGCTGGGTTACAGTATCAGACCGAAAATCAATCATAGTTGGCGAAGATAAAACGAATTCATTCTTTTTGCGGTACCAGATTCATCTTAATTTATCCTCATTTGCTATAAACCTTGGATGTATTTTGCCCATTTTATGAACTTTTTCCACAAATACTATCATTTAACATTGCTTTTTCTTACTTTTGCAGGCTCTGAAAAAGGCTGTCTTTTTTTGTTGATTCAATTATCAGTTGAATTACAATACAGACTTTTCTGCGTTTTATATTAATTAAGCTAATTACAAACTATGAGGCAGCTCAAAATTGCTACCCAGATTACCAACCGCGATTCTCAGGCAGTTGAAAAGTATCTACAGGAAATTTCTAAAATTCCGATGATCACTCCCGAGGAAGAGACTACTTTGGCTCAGAAGATTAAGATGGGAGATCAAAGGGCATTAGACAAATTGGTACAGGCAAATTTGCGTTTTGTGGTATCAGTTGCGAAGCAATACCAACACCAGGGCCTTTCTTTGAGCGATTTGATCGATGAAGGAAATCTTGGTTTGATTAAGGCTGCTCAGAGATTTGATGAAACCAAAGGATTTAAATTTATCTCTTATGCTGTTTGGTGGATTCGTCAATCAATTCTCCAGGCTTTGGCTGAACAAGGAAGATTGGTTCGTTTACCACAGAACAAGATTGGTACTTATAATAAAGCCAATAAAGCATATATGGCTTTTGAACAGGAACATGAGCGTGAACCTTCTACGGAAGAATTAGCTGAAATTCTTGAAATGAGTGAAACTGAGATCAACAACATTTTCCAATCAAACACTCGACATACTTCTTTGGATGCTCCAGTACATGAAGCAGAAGATGTTGCTATGGGAGATCTTTTAGAAGGAAGTGATGATACGGATGAAGACGTAATGAAAGATTCTTTAAGAGAAGAAATTCGTAGAGTCTTGAAATCGTTAAGTCCACGTGAAGCCGAAATTGTGAATGCCTATTTTGGTTTAGATGGTGAAAATGGAGTAACTATTGAACAAATAGGAATGAAATATGATCTTACAAAAGAGCGTATTCGTCAAATTAAAGAAAGAGCCATTAAGCGCCTTCAAAAAGCACGTTACAGCAATGCGCTGAAAGCTTATTTGGGATAATTCACTACCTGAAAATATCTTTCAAAACCCCTCTGTAAATGGAGGGGTTTTGTTTTAATAGCCGTCAAACAATTCACAAATCTTATTGTTTTAGGTGTATACCTTTGTATTATGAAAAAACTTGTTTTATGTTGCCTGGTTCTCCTTACACTACTATCCTGTGAGAAGACAATCAATATTAAAACAGATGCAAATTTGCCCAAACTAGTGGTAGATGCCGAAATCGAAAATAATCTTCCCCCTACTGTAATTCTATCCACTTCTATTGGTTATTATGCTACCATCGACAGTACAATCCTTACAAATAGTTTTGTTCACAACGCATTTATTACCATTTCAGATGGTATTAAAACACATCATTTAAAAGAATATAAAATACCGGGTTCTAACGGATTTATTTATTATTACAGTAGCGACCCTTCCACACCAACTACTTATATGAAGGGGGCCTTAGGTAAATCATATCAGTTGAAAATTACTTACCAAAATCAAGTGTATTCTGGTGCAACTTCAATTCCTGCATTAACCAAAAAGATGGATTCTATTTGGTGGAAACCCCTTACCAATTATCCCGACTCTCCACAAGTAGTTATCATGACCAGGGTAACAGATCCTCCGGGTCTTGGCAATTATATCAGATATTTTACTAAACAAAATACAGCTCCATTTTTACCCGGGTTTAATAGCGTTTTTGATGATCAAATTGTAGACGGAAAAACCTATTCCATTCAAATTGATAGAGGTGTAGACAGAAACCAGAAAATTGATAGGGCTAATTATGGTTATTTTTTAAAAGGTGATACGGCAACCATTAAGCTTTGTAATATCGATCGATATTCATTTGATTTTTGGAGAACCTGGGAATATGCTTTTCAATCAATCGGCAACCCTTTTTCTTCTCCAGGTAAGGTTATTGGAAATATAGATAATGGTGCATTGGGTTCATTTTGTGGTTATGCTGCTCAATATAAATCATTGATTATCCCCAAATAATTTGATTTTGTGAACAAAGAAATCAAATGATTGGTTTTCTGATTTTAATTTTGTTGGTCTTAAATAATAATTAAATGATAAATGAAACAATAGAAAAAGTACATGTTTTAATCATAGGCTCAGGACCTGCAGGTTATACTGCTGCTATTTATGCGGCCAGAGCAAATATGAAACCTGTTTTGTATCAGGGAATTCAACCTGGAGGACAACTTACCATAACTACTGAAGTTGAAAACTATCCGGGCTATCCAGATGGAATTCAAGGACCTGAGATGATGGTGCACTTTGAAAAACAAGCTGCTCGAATGGGGGCAGATATACGATACGGGCTAGCAACAAAAGTTGATTTTTCAAAAAGGCCACTAAGGGTTGAAATAGATGAGGAAAAGTGGATCGAAGCAGATTCGGTAATTATTAGTACCGGCGCATCTGCTAAATGGCTAGGACTTGAGAGTGAACAACGTTTGAATGGTTTTGGGGTGAGTGCATGTGCTGTATGCGATGGGTTCTTTTTCAGAGGCAAAGAAGTTGCTATTGTTGGGGCTGGAGATACTGCTGCAGAAGAAGCTTTATATCTTTCTAAACTTTGCTCTACTGTACATATGGTTGTTCGCAGAGATCAAATGAGAGCAAGTAAAGTAATGCAAGACCGTGTGATAAATACCCCCAATATTAAAGTCTATTGGAATAGTATTACAGATGAAGTGATCGGCGAACATAAAGTAGAAGCCGTTCGTTTATTAAATACTACAACAAATACTACCCTAGAAATACCAGTTAGTGGATTCTTTGTGGCAATTGGTCATGAACCCAATAGTGGTATATTCAAAGAGTTTATTGATATGGATGAAACCGGATATATCACTACAATTCCTGGTACTTCCAAGACAAATGTGCCCGGGGTTTTTGCTGCAGGAGATGTTCAGGATAAAAATTATCGTCAGGCAGTTACAGCAGCAGGAAGTGGATGTATGGCAGCTTTAGATGCAGAACGTTATCTAACTTCAGAGGGATTAGCATAAGGATTTGATAATAATTGATTAAAGGCGATGGCTTTTAGCTGATCGCCTTTATTTTTGTACCATGATTCAAATATTTTTGGAACAACTTCAATTTTATGCATACCACGGACTCTATCCGGAAGAGCGAATTTTAGGTAACAATTATATGGTAGATATACGGGTAACTTATCAGGCCAATACCAAGCTTCTCCATTCCATCGAACAAACTATAGATTATTCGATAGTGTATGAATTAATTACTCAAAGAATGAAAAAGCCAACAGATTTATTGGAAACAATTGCTACTGAATTTTGCCATCAGTTAATGGAAAAATTCGAATCTATTCAAACAATTCAATTCAGTATTAAAAAAATGAAACCGCCAATTACAAAAATGATAGGCAATGTGGGCGTATCTTTTCTATTAAAGAGGTCTGAATTATAATATTAGCATTTATGAAATGGTTATTGATCCTTATTTTATTTTTCATTACGTTTTCTGCAACTGCACAAGATGTAGCTGTACTATTAAAAGAAGCGGATAATTTAGAACGGCAGATTAAAGAGCCCGAAGCACTTGAAAAATATAAATTAGCAATCGGAATTGAACCCTCAAATATAAATGCACTAATTCGTGCTTCAGAATTAAATGCATCAATAGGAGGAAGGCAAATTGACAAGAATACCAAGAGGCTCTATTTTGAAACATCCATGGCATTTGCAAAAAAAGCCTTTGAAACAGATCCCAATAATGCTGATGCCAATTATGTAATGGGAATGGCTGCTGGTAAAATGACGGATGTGGAATCCGAAAACAAGAAAATTGTGGCATTTGTGAAAGATGCAAAATTGTATAATGAAAAAGCAATTACCCTAAATCAAAAACACGCAAAAGCAACCTATAGTATTGGTAAATGGAATTACGAAATGGTGAATCTTTCGGGAATTAAAAAAATTGCCGTAAAGCTGTTTTATGGTGGGTTGCCCAATGGAGACCTCGATACAGCTATTGCCTATTATGAAAAATGTAGGATTCTCGACCCTTATTTTGCTATTAATTACCTTGACCTCGCAAAAGCCTACAGAGATAATCATCGACCCACTCAGGCAATAGAAATTTTAAACAAACTGGTTAAATTACCTATCCGTACCGGAGATGATACAGCTATCAAAGCTGAGGCTGCAAAAATGTTAAACGATATCCAATAAGTAAAATATAAAATAACTAAAGATGAACTTACAAGCATTATTTCAAGAAGCCGTAGTAAATAGTAAAACATTATCTGAAAAACCAGATAACGAAACACTATTAAAACTGTATGCATTTTATAAGCAAGGCACAGAAGGGGATACTCAGGAATCTGGTCCTTCAAATCCATTTGATTTTGTAGCAAAATTCAAACATGAAGCCTGGGCAAAATTAGCAGGAACCAGCAAGGAAACGGCTATGCAAGCGTATATTGATCTAGTTACAGAATTGAAGGGATAGGCTAGATTTTATTTTTTTTCCATTTCCCACTTTGCATGTACCAATAAGATGGAATAAGTATGGTAGTCCAATAAATCCATTCACTTCCCCAGCCCCAGGTAATGGGTAATTTCATTTTTTCAAGTATAGTATATACATAAATGCAATAAAAAATAATGGCTACAAATTCAGTGGCAAGGTTCATGGAAGAATTTCCAGATCCTGTAACGGCGTTCATCCATACTACCGATACCGACATTAACACCAATGCCATCGATACAACCCTTAAAACAGGAATGCCTGCTTGTATGAAATCTTCACCCTGGCCATAAATAGATAAGAAAGCGTGCGGGAATAGATTCAAAATCAAACAAACCAAAAAGGCAAATCCAACACTCCAGGTCATTATTTTATGGATCAACGGAAGTACCAATTCCTGTTTATTCTGACCAATTACATTACTTACCATCGTATTCGCCGTTGCTGCAAATGCCCAGGTAAAGCATCCAAAGAACCCAAACATGTTACGCATGGTATTGGAAACCGCCAAATCTCTGGCTCCATGGTGTTCAATTAAAATATAAAAGAATTCCCAGCTAATGATGCTAATGGCGTGTTGCGCTATAAGTGGGGCTGATTGAACTATAATTAAATGGCTATTGGCATTTTCAAATTTCCAAGTCTTAAACAAATTCAATTGTTTACTTATACCCTTATACCTTAAAACCATAAATAAAACCACTAAACCTGCAATTTCTGAAATAATGGAGGCTATAGCAGCTCCATTAAAGCCCATTTGAGGTAGTCCTAGCTTGCCATAAATTAATGTGTAGTCAAAAAATACATTTACCACTGCCTCTGTAGCTGTTCCCAGTATCAAATACCTCGTTTGATTGGTACCTACCAATAAGGCATTACGCATTTGGTAAACATATAAAAAGGGGAGACCTAGGATTCTTATATTTAAAAATCGAACTGCAATAGCTACCCGTTCTGGATCATGTAAAGAAAATTTTAAAATAATTGGGGCCACAAACCAAGTAAATAAAATACCTAAAGCTGCAAACCCAAATGAAATGTAGATCCCCTGTGTGAATAATCGGCCAATTTCGTCAATCCTATTTTCACCTGCCCTTCTTGATATAAGTGCTTGAAGACCGTTGTTTAAACCATGACCCACCACTGCGAATATTAAGTAGTAAACACCTGTAATACCCGCTAAACCCAATGCTTCCTGACCTAAACCTCCAAGAAATATGTTATTAGTAATGAAATTTAACTGTGGGACCATTATGGCAAGACTAATCGGTAAAGCAATCTTTAAAATCTGCTGGTGACTGGTTGTAACCTGTAAATTGATGGAAGATGATGGGTTGCTCATAAAGTTCTGCAAAGTAACAATTTTAATATCTGCACAAATCGCTTTCCATGCATGGTTGTTTTTTTATATCATTGCATACCCAATTATTAGTTTATGGTTCACAAGTTGATAGGATTTTACGGTGACCGTTTAGAATATACACCCAATAGAACAGATCAGTTGGCAATTGAAATCGGTAGCCATCAGATTGCCTGCATGGTAAAAAATTCTATTACTGGCGAGATAGATGCAATTGAATTATATCAGATAGACCAATCGAATGCAGATTGGAGTGATATTTTGTTTGAGGTTAAACAAAATTCTAAAATATTGGGGCCAACTTATTCTGATTGTTTTGTTTTCTTCAATTTCGAAGAAGCCTTGATTTTGCCCATGTCTGAGATGAGTGCTTCTGCTTCTGCGGATTATCTTTCTTTGGTATATGGTAATGATGAAAGAGCAGATACTAAATTCGATAGAATTAACTCAGTACTACCTACTGTAACCATTTATAGAATCAAGAAATCATTAACTGAATTACTGGATCGCAATTTTTTGATTTTTAAAATTCAACACACTTATACGAATATTCTTAATGATGTTCTAAATAGAGCTTCAATTCCAACCATATTTTTAAAATTGATTGTCTATCAAAAGCATATTATCATTGTTTTGATTAAGGATAATCAGTTACAATTAATTCAAACTTATCACTTCCTTCATTCGGATGACATTCTTTATTTTGCAATTAGTGTTACAAATCAAACTGGGGTATCGCCTTTAGAGACAGAATTAGAATTGAGTGGATTGGTTGACCTGCAAAATAGTTTACTGGATCAACTGAAAAAATCATTTGGAATTGTAAACTTTGATTTAATAAACATTACGGGTATTAACCAAAAAAGTCCATCTAACTACTCGCTTTATTTCCTAACACCCTTTTATAAATTGTTGGCATGAGAATAATTTCTGGCAATTGGGGTGGAAGAAAGATTCAGCCACCTGCTAACATGCCTCACACAAGGCCAACCACGGATATTGCCAAAGAAGGATTATTCAATATTCTTCAAAATAGAATGAATTTTGAGGGAATCAAAACCCTAGACCTTTTCGGTGGAACAGGTTGCATTAGTTATGAACTTGGCTCAAGGGGTGCTGCAAATTTAACCATAGTAGAGAAAGACCCAATAATGCACAATTTCATTAAAAAAAATTGTGATATGCTTGGAATGCAAAACTTTCATTTATTAAAAATGGATGTTTTTTCCTACTTAAATACAGCTATACCTTCTTTTGATTTTATTTTTGCTGGTCCACCCTATGCATTAGGATCGATTGATGAAATTCCACGAATTATTGAGCAAAAAGAATTAATTGCAAAATGTGGATTTTTTGTTCTTGAACATACCCCAAGAAATCAATACGAAAAAATGCCATCGTTCTCGTTTCAAAGAAACTACGGTACTACTGTGTTTTCTTTCTTTGTAAATACCGATTAGTTAATTGGCTATTCTGCTTCGATCTTTTGAATACCGTAAATTTGTAGTATGACCAAAAATCAGCTGCGCGTTCTGTATAAAAATAAAAGAAATGATATTTCAGCTACTGAGAAATTAAAGTTGGATGATTTGCTATTGATTCAATTTCAACAATTCGATTTTTCAGGCATTCAATCTCTATTTTCTTACTGGCCAATGGAAGATCATTCGGAGCCAAATGTTGAATTAATGGTTAGATACCTTCGTTTGATGATCCCTGAAATAAAAATTGCCTATCCAGTTATCAATGGTTCAGATGTTTCAATGAAAGCAATCGTTTCAGACGAGTTTACAGATTTTAAGATGAATAAATTGGGCATTCTAGAACCCATTGGAACAGGTAAATTGTTACCTCAAGAATTAGATCTGATCTTCATTCCATTATTAACATTCGACAAAAAAGGCTTTAGGGTAGGATTTGGAAAAGGCTATTACGACCGTTTTTTGGTAAATTGTAAAAAGGAAACAGTTAAAATAGGTTTTTCCTATTTTGAGCCAGTAGACCATATTAGTGATACCAACCAATTTGATGTACCTTTAAATTACTGCATTACACCGCAGCTTACCTATGAATTTTAACACGCTTTTTCTTAAGTCGTTCCGTGTTTTATTATTTCCATTTGCAGTTTTGTATGGACTGATTATTTTCATTAGAAATCGACTTTACGATAGGCATTATTTAGCTTATTCGGAATTTAATTTTCCTTTGATCTGTGTGGGTAATTTAGCAGTAGGCGGTACCGGAAAATCGCCCATGGTAGAATATTTATTGAAATTGTTAGAGCCTCAGTTTAAAATAGCTACCCTTAGTAGGGGTTATAAACGTAAAACAAAGGGCTATGTGTTAGCGAATGACAAAACAACGGCATTAGAAATTGGAGATGAACCCATGCAGTTTCACTTGAAATATCCCCATGTTCCTATCGCTGTGGGAGAAGAAAGACTGGTTGGTATACCTCATCTTTTGCAGGACCATCCTGATTTACAGGCAATCATTCTTGACGATGCATTTCAACATAGATCTGTACAGGCTGGTATGAATATTTTATTAACTGATTTTAGTAACCTTTATTCACAAGATTTCTTTCTTCCTACTGGAGATTTACGAGATGAATGGTCTTCTGCAGATCGGGCACAAATGATTGTAATAACTAAATGCCCCGCAGATTTATCAGAAGAAAAAAAACAGAAGGTAATTCGCAGTTTAAAGCCAATAGTTAGTCAGAAAATATTTTTTACCTGTATCGAATATGGAACACCATATCACATTTTTAATAATAGTGAAGAGTGGGTGTTAACACAGAGAGATGAAGTGTTATTGGTTTGTGGAATAGCCAATCCAAAACCTTTAAAAGATTATCTTTTGCACAATACACATACTTATTATCAGCAAGATTATTCAGACCATCATATATTTTCGATAGACGATCTGAACGAAATTAAAGAGAAATTTATTGAAGTGCAAGCAAAAGATAAATTAATTCTAACAACTGAAAAAGACGCAGTTCGCTTTACGAAATTCACAGAAGAATTAGCAAATATTCCAATGTATGTATTACCCATTCGGCATAGTTTCTTATTTGATGAAGGCAGTTTGTTCAATGAATTGATTGTTGATTTTATAAAAAACTTCCGATTTAATCCTACTACAAAATGAGCAAACAAAAAATAAAACAGAAACAGAAGCAAAAACAAAAAAATACCCATAAAACTGCTGAGTTATTATCTCAAAAAGGCAGATTAGAAATTACCCGTTCTGGAATGGGATTCGTAATAGTGGATGGAGACAAGAACGATGTAATGGTAAAACCAGGTGATTTCGCCACAGCTTTAAATGGTGATATTGTTCGAGTTAAATTGGTAAAAGAAAATATACGTACAGGTAAAAAAGAAGGCCGTATTTCGGAAGTGATTACCAGAAAACAAACTGAGTTTATAGGACATTTACAACTCTCTACAAATCATGCTTTTTTTGTTCCTGATACAGACAAACCTATGCCAGATCTTTTTATTCCATTAATTGATATTAATGGAGCCAAAAATAAAGATAGGGTAGTGGCAAGATTAGCGAGATGGGATAAAACAGATAAAAAACCGGTAGGTGAAATCGTGAAGGTTTTATTGCCAGAAGATGATAATGATGCAGCTATGCAAGAATTACTAGCACAAGCTGGGTTCCCATTATCATTTCCATTTGATGTTCAGGAATCAGCAGAAAGAATTCCAGATATTTTAGACAATGATGAAATTGCTAAGAGGCGCGATTGTAGAGAAATCTTAACATTTACAATTGATCCCGCAGATGCCAAAGACTTTGATGATGCTATCTCTATACGAGAATTAAGTAAAGATGTTTATGAAGTGGGTATTCATATTGCAGATGTGAGTTACTATGTAATACCCGAATCTGATTTGGATGTGGAAGCATATAAAAGAGCTACTTCTGTTTATTTACCTGATAGAGTTAATCCGATGTTGCCCGAAAAAATATCAAATGAACTTTGTTCTTTAAGACCTCATGAAGACAAATTTACTTTTTCGGCTATTTTTCAAATGACTTCAAAGGGTGAGATTAAACAATATTGGTTGGGAAAAACAGTGATTCATTCAGATCATAGATTTGCATACGAAGATGTACAACAAATCATAGAAACAAAAGAAGGCGTTCATAAAAATGAGATCCTACTGCTGAATGATATCTCACAACGCATGAGAAAAAAGCGTTTTGAAAAAGGAGCCATTAATTTTTCTTCTCAAGAAGTTCGATTTAAATTAGATGAAAAGGGAAAACCCATAGGTATCGTAGTAAAAGAAAGCAAAGAATCGCATCAGCTCATCGAAGAATTAATGCTTTTAGCAAATAAAACAGTTGCAGAAAATGTTTCCAAACTACATATTAATAAAAAACCAATTCCTTTTCCATACCGTGTGCACGATCAACCTGATAAAGATAGGTTAGCACCTTTTTTGGTGTTTGCAAAAAAATACGGGCATGCATTTGATATAAGTAGTCCACAAAAAATATCCGCAAGTTTTAATCAAATGCTTGCAGATGCAAAAGGGAAACCAGAGCAGCATGTTTTAGAACAACTGGGAATTAGAACAATGGCAAAAGCTATTTATACCACAGAAAATATTGGTCACTACGGCCTAGCTTTTGAGTATTATTGCCATTTCACTTCGCCGATAAGAAGATACCCCGATATTTTGGTTCATAGGGTTTTAGAGTCGATCATAATTGGGAAGACAATCAATGATAAAAAAATGGAGGAGAAATGCAAACATAGCAGTGAAAGAGAAAGAGCTGCAATGGAGTGCGAACGAGCAGGTAATAAATATAAACAAGTTGAATTTTTGAAATCACATGTGGGTGAAATATTTGAGGCTGTGATCAGTGGGGTTTCTAGTTTTGGATTTTGGGCTGAAACAGTTTTACATAAATGCGAAGGCCTGGTAAATGTGATTGGATTGTCGGATTATGACGATTTTCGCCATGTTGAAACCGACTATAGTTTAGTGGGTAGAAGAACAGGAAAGGCATTTAGAATGGGCGATAAAGTGATGATAAAAGTAGTGGCAGCCAATCTAGAAAAACGTCAGTTAGATTACGAATGGGTAATACAGGTGAATGCCGATCAAGAAAAAGATGATAATGTTAAAACAAAGAAGCCTCGTGGAGGAAAAAATAAATCATGATTAAATGATCCCCATTTTTTTCATTAAGAAAGAGGCGTTTCTATTTTTAGCAACGCCTCTTTGTATTTTATAATTGAAAAATAAATCATTTTTTTCTATCATACTTTCAAAACAGTAATTAACAACAATATTTGGGTAATCTTTTTCTAACTCGCTTAATTTCAAATCATGTGTGGCAAATAATGTAATACAATTCAATGCCAGCATTTCCTTTACAAATTCTGCAGATCCAAAATATTTGTCTTCTGAATTTGTTCCCCTTAAAATTTCATCAATCAATACCAATGATGCTTTATTGTTTTTAATACCTACTTTAATAGCACTCAACTTTTTAAGTTCCGCCATAAAATAGGATGTATTTTCTTGCAAAGAATCGCTTATTCGTATGCTGCTGAAAATTTGCATGGGGCTAAATGAAAATGAAGAAGCTGGTAAGGGCAGCCCTGATTGAGCTAGTACTAAATTTACACCTAGGGTTCTTAAAAAAGTTGTTTTGCCACTCATATTAGATCCTGTAATTAACAGTACCTTATTAGAACCTGTAATACTAATGTTATTGGGGATACGCTTATCTTTCGAAATTAAAGGATGCGCTAATTCTGAAGCATAAATTTCCATCACGGTTTCTAAAGGGGAGGGGTATATGTATTCTTTATTATTAAATGAAAACACTGCAAAACTGTTTAGTTTTTCTACTTCTCCCACTAATGCTATCCACTTTGTTAGATCTTTTCTATGTTTCATTTTCCAGGCTTCTAACGCAAACATATTTTGAATATCGTAAAGGAAAATAGGATTTATAAAAGTGATCAAAAACAAATTCAACCTTTGATCAATTCTACTGGAAATTTTTGAAAGTTCTTTTATAGCGGCATGAGCTTCTTGTGCTGTTTTTTGGTGCGATTGCAGGATAGTGGAATTGCAAGGATTGATTTTTTCAAATTGTTGTAGAATGCGTGCATATTGTTTCAATATGCTTTCTTTTTTACCTAGTAAATTAAAATCTGATTGTAAGTATTTTGCATAGATGCTTATTTGCACCCAACCCAAAACAAAAACAATCCCTAATAATGAATTGATTCCATTATAAAGGCTAATAAAAATTAAAGCACCATTAAAAATAGGCAAAGCAAATCGTATAAACTTAGCCCATTTACTTTGATGTAAATGGTTTTCGCTTTCTAACCAATTGAACACTGCATCAAACGAAACATAATCTGTTCTATTTACCAGAGATATGGCAATCACTGATTCTATTAATTCCATTTGTTTGCCATATATTTTAATAGCATCTTGTTGTTTTAATATTTCAGACTTACTTAATAAATTATTTTTAAAATGAGATGCCAAAGCCATTTTTCCGTATTCTGTAATCGTTCTATTGATGCAATGATATAGAGAACCTTTCCCGAATAAATCCAAATCAGACCAGAAACCGGCACCTTCATCAAAGTATTTTCCATCATCAAAACTATTTGTACCGCCATCGAGTTGGTTCAATTCATTTTGAAAGAAATAATTTAATTGTTTTTGATAATTTTCCTGGTTCTTAATGTTTACATGCCAACTGATCATTCCTAAGAAACCAATTAATGAACCAATAAAATAAAGGAACCATCCAATTTGAAATGAATGAAATAAATGATAGATCGAAAATGTTATCAAAAGAAAAAATAGCAACCTGCCAATCGATCCAATTGCTAGTTTTTGTTTGAGCTTTTTCTGTTCAATTAAAGTACGATCTATTTTTTTAGAATAGTATAAATGGGTTTCATGGTTCATTTTCTTATGAATATGTTTCTGTGAATTGGATGGATTCTTTTGCCAATTCTTTTAATACAGGTTCGTAAATAGAGGGCTTGATGGGTATATGCAACCCCTTATCCTGAATATTGTCTTCTAAAATCAATACTGCTGCAATTGCTAATGGGAGGCCTACCGTTTTTGCCATAGCAGTTCTTTGATCATCCTGGCCAATAGTAACTAAAGAACTTTCTACACGATGAAGCGTTTCTCCAATTGAATATTCAATTTCATGCAACATAACCACCATGTCTTTCTCTGCAGGTTTTAAGGCTAACTTATTTTCTAAAATAAACTGAAGTATATCAGCAGATGATCCTTGCTTCATGGGTAATATAGTTTGACGATCATTTAAGCCGAGGAATTGAAACATTTTTAGTAAAGCAGGGTCAGAAAGGTCCGTTCCACCAAATTTTTCAAATTTCGTTTTAAAATAACTAGCGATTGTTAATCCCTCTGTATTGATTACTTCATTTTCATCTGTAAACTTTTCCTCCACTATTTTCTTCCAACCTGCAATAAAAGCTGGGTAACGTAGGGTTGTTCTGATAAAAGTTTTAATATCTTTTAATTCATAGAGGTCAATATAGGAGATTGAGTCTCTATTTGGATAAAAAGATAAAGCGCTCAAACCTGGAACGGTAACTTGTTCTTTTGAATTAAATATTTCGGGGTAGGGTACGTTCAAAACATTTCCATCCTTTTTGAAAACAGCACCTGCTTTTCCAGCTAAAACTACATTGCGCGGATTCCAGCTAATTTTATAATGCCAGGGGTTATCATCATTTTGTGGAGCTACTAAGCCGCCACAATGTGATTTAAAGGAACTAATTATCCCATTCTTAGCTTTAATTTCATGAAATAATTTCATTGCACTCATGTGGTCAATCCCAGGATCTAAACCCATTTCACAAAGAAATAATAATCCTTTTTCATCGATTTCATTAGATAGTGACTGAATTTTTGAATCTGTATAGGAAGCAGTGAGTAAGTTCTTGCTAAACTCGATACAGTCAATAGCAATTAAATAATGCAAAAAAGGTGGCATCATGGAAATAACGATATCGGCCTCGGCAACTAATAGTTTTCTTTCGATTTCGCTTTCAATATTTAGCTGAACCGCCTTGGTATTGGGATGTTCTCCTAATTTTGAACACACTATTTCAAGATTATTGTCGGCTACTATCAAAAGCCAATTTTTGGTTGCAGCTTTTTCCTTGAGATAATCAATCAATACCGTGGCGGATTTGCCGGCACCAAATAATAGAATATGCTTTCTAAATTTCATAAAAAGAGTCTTAGTGTTAAATCCAGATACAAATCTAGCATAACCAAATCTTTTAGTTGGCTGTAACAAAATAATTATTCATCCGTTTCACGAAAAAACAACATATGAAACCATACATCCTTTTTGTAATGTTATTTATTGCAGGAACTTCTGCAACTCATGCTCAAAAGAATATTCACGATGCAAATGCAGTTAGTAGAAATGTAGCAGCATTTCATGGAATTCAAATGTCATCCGGAATTGATTTGTATTTATCCCAATCTGGTACTGAAGGTTTAGCGGTTAGCGCCTCAAGTTCAGAATATCGCGATAAAATAGTAACGGAAGTAGTGAATGGCATTTTGAAAATTTATTATGAAGATAAAAATAGTTGGGGTGTGAGTTTGGGCAATCGAAAAATGAAAGCCTATGTTTCCATAAAAGAAATTGATATGTTAATGGCTTCTGGCGGATCAGACATTTTTATTGATGAAAAATTGAATGCTCCTAAACTTAAAGTACAACTTTCAGGAGGATCAGATCTTTTAGGTAAAGTTGCAGTAGAAGATCTTTCTGTTACCGCAAGTGGGGGAAGTGATGCTAAATTAGCAGGTACCGCTACTCATTTAAGTATTTCGATTAGTGGTGGAAGTGATTTCAAAGGAGACGATCTGATTGCAGATTACGGAACAATCAGTGCCAGTGGTGGAAGTGATGCCTATGTGCATGTAAATAAAGAATTAGAAAGCCATGCAAGTGGTGGAAGTGATATAAAATATTCTGGAAATCCAACCACAAAAAACAGTAGTTCGGGAGATGGATCTGTAAAAAGAAGAAATTAATCTCTGAAATATTTGTGATTTAAGCCTCCAATCATAAATTGGAGGCTTTTTTATGTAGAAAAGGCTTAAAAATAGATTGAATTAATGAGTATAATGCATTGATTATATGTGGCAAATTGTTACTATCGGTATACTGTACACTTTTGTGGATAAAACAGCCTAAAAAACAAGGTTTTATAGCAATTTTAGCCCCTGAAAAAGACTATATTTGCCAACCTTGAAAACAGGTCTGAAAATGACCATCAAATTGAACAAACTCAAGTATAGAAAAGCTACATGGAAGATCAGCAATTACCAGAACAAACAAGCGATAGTGATCGTATTATTCGCGTAAATATTGAAGAACAGATGAAAACGGCCTATATCGATTATTCGATGTCGGTAATCGTTGGTCGTGCATTACCGGATGTACGTGACGGTTTCAAGCCAGTACACCGCAGGGTTTTGTATGCGATGACGGAATTGGGCAAC
>JANYEA010000001.1 GCA_025363385.1 Bacteroidota bacterium
CTATTCAATCTTTTAAAAGGCATTTTTTGCAAGACACCACAAAACTGCTAAATGAAACAGATAGAGTTGTACTTTTTAATTTACAGAAAAAATACTGGTAATTATATGCAACCAAGAAGGTTATTTCAATGCATTTTTAAGTGCAAGATATACTCCATTAGTCCAGCCAAAACCATCCTGCCCTTCGTATTCACCACCACCAGCTAGTTTGCTAAGATCTTCCACATTATATTTTTCCATCAGTTTACCAGTTTCTGCAAAAACCTTTTCATTGAGAGTAGTCCATCTAGTTGCTATCTCATTTGCTAAATGATGCAAATCATATTTTTTTAATCCAGCAAAGGCAATCCACTGTAAAGGCGCCCAGCCATTTGGGGCATCCCATTGCTGACCAGAATAAATAGGGGTTGTTGCCAAACCTCCAGGTTTCAATAAATTTTCTTCAACAGAATTCGCAACTGCATTTGCTTGGTTTTGGTTTGAAATAGAAACAAATAACGGGTATAAACCCGCGGCAGTTTTTTTATTTAATGTTTGTTTTTCCTGAAAATGATAATCACAGAAATAATGAATTTGATTGTTCCAACAGTATTCTAATATTGCCATTCTTCTATTGGCAGAAAGTTCAATAAATTCATAAGCTTTCATTGCATCACCTGATAAAGTAGCAGCTTTGGCAATGGTTTGTTCTAATTGATACATCAAACAATTGAGGTCAACAGGTATAATATTTGTTGTTTCAATAGAACTAATGGAATAATTATCGGCAAACCAACGCGAACTAAAATCCCAACCACTTTCTGCACCAGCTCTTAGGTTTGTGTAAACCGATTCTACTACTGAGGCTGTACAGCTTTTACCAATATGAACATCTTCGGCATAGCTTTCTTCTCTTGGTTTTGATCTTGGATCGAAATATCGATTCAAGATGGTGCCATCAGGCATGCGTGCAACTCTTTTTAAAGTTTCCCCCTTTTTCAATTCTTTGGATCCATCCATCCAGAAAGCATATTCTTTTTCTAATTCATTTTGGTATTGTATATAAATACCCTCATCTTCTTTTGTTTCAGCCATTAATTGAACCATTAACGCAAAAAAAGGTGGCTGACTTCTACTGATATAATACTGCCTGTTGCCATTGGGTATATGGCCCACTGTATTGATAAGATAGGCGAAATTAGAAACCATATCTTCGATTAAATCAACTCTACCGTCTTCTTTTAATCCTAGCATGGTGAAATAAGAATCCCAATAATAAATTTCTCTGAACCTTCCACCTGGAACAATATAACGGTTGGGCAAATTGATCAGCGAACTAACTTCAGAAGATGAGTCTCTGGTAAGCATTGGCCAAAGATTTCTAATATTTTCTGAAACTGATTTAGAAAGATCGCTTTTGTAATCAGATCCAAAAGAAGGGGGTAAGGAAAAATTGTTATGCACAAATTTTCTCAAATCAAATGAGTCCTCATTTTTGGCTAATTCGTATTTCATTTGAATTTCTTCTAAAGAGAATAGTGGAACACAATCCACAAAAGTTTTCCCATCGTCTAAAATGGCATTCAATTGAACGACTTCAAAAAGCTCACCTAATTCAAATATTTCTTCTGGCAGTGGATTCATCTAATGAAAATAAATAGTTATGCTTTAGATAAGGTATCGTTTACTTTTTTCTGTACTCTATAAAATAAAATTAAAAGAATGATTAACAAACTAATTGGAACTAAAGAAAAATAGAAGGCGGTTTGCCCGCCATATGCCTGAAAAATATTCCCTGTAATGATAGATCCTGTTGTACCTCCAAGTGCAGAAAAAATCACAATAAGCCCAGACATATATCCATGTTTTTTCTTTGGCAATGAACTTAGTATTACTGAATTTATTGCTGGATAAATTGGAGCAATTAAAAATCCAATTAATGGAAAAATAAAAGTGGCAAGAGGAGCAGTAGACCAACCTGTTACTATTGATCCATTCGCATTATTGGCCAAAGGAATAGCAACCAATACCAATAGAGCAGCAAAAATTAAACAACTGATCAACACTCCTAGCCAATTTATTTTGCGAAGAACAATTCCAGCAATAAATCTTCCAATTGCTGTTGCAGCTGCAAGTATACTAGCCATTTGAATGCTCAGAGTTTGCGGTAGGTGTAGCACTTTACTATTATAAGTGGGTAGCCAGCTCATAATACTTTGCTCAATTAAAACATATACAAAAGCACTTGCCACAAATACAATTACAATGGGAAGAGCAATTAATTGAAACATTTCTACAAAGTCGTTTGTTAATGGGGTAGTATCAGATTTTCGAACAGAACTTTCATCTAAAGGAGAACTTAATAATAATAGAAAGGCTATTGCCACAATTACAGCAAGCAGATAATAAACCTTTAACCAGGAAGTTGATCGAGGGTTATGATCGTCCACAAATGCACTGAAAATAAAATAACCGGTTAAAATACCAACCATAAAAAAGGATTCAATGAAGTTCATAAAACTTGCATGCTCTTTTTTATCATTTGTAATAATACCAATGGTGGCAAAAACAGAAACCTTGATCATAGCAAAACTGGCACCAGTTGCTGCAAACAAAAGTTTCGTCATCATAAATCCTGGAAATGCAGGCATTAATAACGCTACAAAACCCACAAATGCAAGTGCAATTAGCATTGATTTTTTGTACCCAATTCTGTTAATATAAGATGCAATGAAAAAAGATACTATAGCAATGCTCAGGTCTTTAAATGCTTCTAAAATACTAGCGGATGATTCAGTTACCCCATAATTACTTTGTACCTGAAGTATTACGGTTCCTACACTATTTAATAAAATAGCGAATACAAAATAATTAAGAAAAAGAGAGAGTTTAATCTTCCAGTTTTGCATGTTTTCTCATTTGGCTAGCAATAAATATACAGAACAAAATATTCATCTTAAATACTCAGTTTTGTTAACTAACAATTGTTAGGGTTTGGATTTCATTTCCTATTTTTACAATATAAAATCAAACTACATGCAATTTGATCTGAATGAAGAACAATTAATGATTCAAAAAGCGGCTCGCGATTTTGCTAAATCAGAATGCCTTCCTGGGGTTATTGATCGGGATGAAAAACAACAATTTCCCCGTGAACAGGTTATTAAACTTGCGGAATTAGGATTTATGGGTATGATGGTTAACCCTTGCTATGGTGGAAGTGGAATGGATACCATGAGCTATGTATTAGCCATGGAAGAAATTAGCAAAGTAGATGCAAGCACCAGTGTTTGTATGAGTGTAAATAATAGTTTGGTTTGCTGGGGTTTAGAAAAATTTGCCAACGAAGAACAAAAACGGAAATATTTAACGCCACTCGCTCAAGGTATCAAAGATGGCGCTCTTTATATTGGCGCTTTTTTATTGAGCGAACCTGAAGCAGGAAGTGATGCAACTAGTCAGCAAACAAAGGCTGATGATATGGGTGATCACTATCTGATCAATGGCACTAAGAATTGGATCACAAATGGTTCATCTGCATCAGTATATCTTGTGATAGCACAAACCGACATTTCTAAAGGTAGTCATGGTATTAATGCTTTCATTGTAGAAAAGTCTTCTCCAGGGGTAACAGTGGCAGCCAAAGAAAATAAATTGGGAATACGGGGAAGTGATACCCATACAATTATGTTCACAGATGTAAAAGTACCTAAGGAAAACAGAATTGGAGATGATGGATTTGGATTCAAGTTTGCAATGAAAACTTTAGCAGGTGGAAGAATAGGAATTGCTTCTCAGGCGCTTGGCATTGCTAGCGGTGCATACGAATTGGCATTGGCCTATAGCAAGCAACGTAAGGCATTTGGAAAAGAAATTATGCATCATCAGGCAATTCAGTTTAAGCTAGCAGATATGGCTACTAGAATTGAAGCTGCCAGACTTTTATGTTTAAAAGCAGCCTGGGAAAAAGATAATGGTATCGATTATACCTTAAGTTCTTCCATGGCAAAAGTATTTGCGAGTGAAACAGCAATGTGGACTACCACCGAGGCTGTTCAAATACATGGAGGCTATGGTTTTGTAAAAGAGTACCATGTTGAAAGACTTATGCGTGATGCAAAAATTACTCAGATCTATGAAGGAACTAGCGAGGTTCAAAGAATTGTAATTAGTAGAAGTATTTTGAAATAAAGAAATACAAATATTCGAAATGCCCGATGAATTTCATTGGGCATTTTGATTTTACATGGCTTATACCATTAAATTTACTGAATTGAACTGGTCTAAATATATAAGATGTTTACTTTTCTGTATCATGGTTCAATCCATGAACATGATAGTATTTGCCAATGATACTTCGATAACACATGTACTTTTAAAAAGATTGGCCTTTTTACAATTAAAATCTGACCACGTTTTTTTGAAAGGCTCTTTTCCTTCATACAGAGCATATTCATTAAATAAAATGATCGAGAAAGCGGATGATAATGCTTTTTTTACTGGTTTAATTAGTTTTACTTTAAGGGGTTTGCTGAATGACTTAAATTCAGAAGATCAGAAAATTGCGCTTTCAATCATTGAAAAATCGGTTCCCTATTTCAACCATTTTAAAAACCAAAAGGGGAGGAATACGTATAATTTTTGGTCAACCAATCCACCTAAAATATTTCCAAATTCTGGCTGGATGAATTTATTTGATCATAGTCAGTCGCTCCCAGATGATTTCGATGATACCGTAATTTTATTAATGGCAATGGATGCCTCCGATTCGATAGCATCTGAAGTGCATCAATTAATGCAAGGCTATGCGAATGGAAAAGATAAAGAAATCAAAAACACCTTTGAAACTTATAAAAGTATCTCAGCTTATTCTACCTGGTTTGGTAAGAAAATGCCAGTAGACTTTGATATTTCCGTATTGTCAAATGTGTTATATTTTGTTCAACAGTATCATTTAAAATGGACAGCATCAGATTCTGCTAGTTTGCATTTGATTAGTAGAGTGATAGAAGATAAAAAGTATATCGAATCGGCATCAAGTGTGTCGCCACATTATAATCGAACTCCAATTATATTGTATCACTTATCAAGGCTGATGAGTTTTAAAACCGTTGCAGAATTAGAAAAATACAAGATTGAATTGATCGAAGTTTCAAAGAAATTACTTTCAGAATCCAAAAATTTTATCGATAAAACTTTATTATCAACTGCTTTATTACGATGGGGCGTTTTACCACCTACCATCACAATCCATACCGATAATTCATTATTTGAAATAATGGAAGACCCTAACTTTGTTTTCTTTATTGCCAATATGAGTTCCATGTTGCCTAATCACTTTAAAGAAGTTGCTGGTGCTGCAGGTGTAGGTAAGTTTAACTATTATTGTGAGGCATATAATGTAGCCCTTTTATTAGAAAATATAATTTGGCAAAAAAGAATGTTAACCCGTTAGAACAATAAAATATATGTCAGTTCAGGAAGCAGTTTTTGTAAAAATTAAAGCGGAATTAGATCAGGCAAATGTTGTGCTAGTTGCAGTAAGCAAAACAAAACCCAATGAAGATATATTAGCGTTGTATCAACTAGGGCAAAGAGCTTTTGGAGAAAACTATGTGCAAGAATTGGTTGATAAACAAATGGTTTTGCCCAAAGACATTCAATGGCATTTTATTGGTCATTTACAATCGAATAAAGTAAAGTATATCGCCTCATTTGTTCAGTTAATACACGGGGTCGATAGCTTGAAGTTACTTACAGAGATCAATAAACAGGCACAGAAAGCAGGCAGGGTGATTGCTTGTTTATTGCAAATACATATCTCTACTGAAGAAACAAAATTTGGAATGAACAAGAAAGAATTAGAAGATGCTTTGAACGCTTCAGTTCATTTGCCATTTATTTCAATCAAAGGCTTGATGGGTATGGCTTCATTTAGTAACGATCTGGATCAAGTCAGAAATGAATTTAAAATTTTGCATCATCATTTTCAAAATATGCAAGACCAATTTGTCACTCCATTTACAATTTTAAGTATGGGGATGAGTGGCGACTATCAAATGGCGATTGAAGAAGGTTCAACAATGGTAAGAATCGGAAGCTTATTATTTGGTACAAGAAATTATCAGATACTGTAATGTTTGTGAAGTTTTTAAAAAGTAAAAGTCCCTTAAGAATCAGAGACTTGTTACTTTTTTATTTTAGTGTTTCCTCCAGCCATTTATAAAACTCATGATGCCATACTAAGGCATTTTGCGCTTTTAAAACCCAATGGTTCTCCTCCGGCAGATATAGTAATTTACTTTTAATGCCTTTTAATTGGGCTGCCTGAAATGCTTGCTGACCTTGCTCTATGGGAACACGATAATCTCTTCCCCCTTGAACGATCATAATTGGTGTATTCCATTTATCTACAAAATTGCTTGGCGATTGAGCAAATGAACGTTGTGCTATTGCGTTGTTTTTATCCCAATAAGCACCACCTTTTTCCCAATTCTCAAAAAACATTTCATCAGTTGTGCCATACATACTTTTAAAATCAAAAACACCGTCATGCGATATAAATGTTTTAAATCTACCATTATGAAGTGCTTCTAATGCAAATACTGAGAATCCACCAAAACTAGCACCCACACATCCCATCCTAGATTTGTCTATATAGGATTCCTTTGAAACTGCATCAATAGCACTTAGATAATCTTTGATTACCTGTCCGCCCCAATCTTTGCTTACCCCCTCCGTCCACTTAGTACCTTCCCCAAATACGCCTCTGCGATCAGGAGCTACAACTATATATCCTTGTGACGCAATCAATTGAAAATTCCAACGGAAAGAATAGAAAGGGGTTGTTCCTTGGGGGCCACCTAAACAGAATAAAAGGGTCGGATATTTTTTCTTTGCATCAAAACCTGGAGGGTAGATAACCCATGTTGGCATTTGTTTGCCATCTGTTGTTAGAACCGTTTTATAACTGGAAGTTACAGAAGCGATATTTTTATATAAATCATCATTCACATGCGTGATCTGAGTAAGGTTGCCGCTTGTTAGATCAATACAATAGATTTCTGAGGCATGATTGAAATCTACTTTTGTAAAAAATAATTCATGTCCTGTTTGAGCAATAATTCCATTTACCTCAAATTCTCCCTTTGTGATCTGTGTAATTATAGGGGCCATACCCGTTCTGTCTGGATAAGTAACTTGAAATAAATGAACCATACCTTTTTGAGGAGCCACAAAAAACAAACTTCTTCCATCTTCGCTCCATTTGAAACTTTCTACATGTAGATCATCGCGATTTCCAGTTAGGTTCATGGTACTAAAGCCATTTGAAACAATTAGATCCTGTTTGTCTGCTTCGTAACCATCTCTTTTCATTTGTAGCCAAGCTAGTTGGCCTATTGTATTGTAAGCAGGACTGATATCGTATCCCTTATTGTCTGCAGTTAGGTTTTTAGTATTTCCAGTTGTAATGTCGTATTCATACAAGTCTGTATTGGTGCTAATCGCATACGCTGTACCAAATTTTTTCTTGCTGCTATAAACGATATGTTTTCCGTCTGGATTCCAGATATAGTCTTCATCACCTCCGAATGGTTTTAAAGGGCAATCAAAAAATTCGCCTTTCATGATGTCTATTGCTTCGCCTGATTTGCCATTAGCGTATGGCGCATAAAAAACGTGATCAAATTTGCCATCTTCCCAGGTATCCCAATGTCGATAGTTTAAAGATTCATAGATCTGAACATTCGATTTTGAGAGAGTGGGATAGAAGTCTGAACCGTAAACGTTTTTTAATTTTACAGCATCATTTGTGAGGATGTATTTTCCATCAGTAGAAATTTTGTCGTTTGCAAGTAATTCACTGGCATTGTTTATTTCTTCTGCGGCACCTCCATTTACAGAAATTCGATATGTTTTACTATTTCCCTTATTTAATTCTACGTTGGGAACATTTACACTGTAAATCAAAAATTGTTTGTCTTTCGAGATTCCTAAGGCACTTACTCGCCCTAATTTCCAAAGCAATTCCGGGCTTAAATTTTGTTGTGCAAATAGATTAGAAGTTGCGCTGAACAATAAAAAAAATAAAAATTTTTTCATGTGTCTATAGCTTTCAGATTAAATAAAAAAAGTTCATCAACTATTGCTTTAATAACTGATGAACTTTCGAAAAAGGTATGTTCAAAAATTATTTTCCTGACTTGAGTTTTGCGTAATCAAATACCATATTACAAAATGCTTTAACACCTACATCTAATTTACTATCATCAATAAAGAAATCTGGTGTATGATGTGGGGCTGCGTTCTTTGGATCCATTCCTGCTGGCATGCCTCCTAAATTAAAAAAGAAAGATGGAGCCACTTCACCATAAAAAGAAAAATCTTCTGCACCTGTAGTCCAGGTTGATTCAGAAACATTGGCTTTGCCTGCTGCAGTTTCTAATGATGGCAACATCATTTTTACCAAAGCTGGGTCGTTATAAGTAACTAATGTTTTGGTGTCTATGAATACTTCAGCAGTTGCGCCAGAAGCTTCAGCAATTTTTGTTGCTGTACGTCTGATTTTTTCATGAATTTCTTTCTGCATTTTAGAATCCAATGTTCTGATGGTTCCTTCCATGTTTAATTCTTCTGGAATAATATTTGCTCTAACACCGCTAGTAATTTTTCCAACAGTGATCACAGCTGGGGCTTTAGTAAGGTCTTCCTGACGGCTTACAATAGTTTGTAAACCAGTGATGATTTGAGTAGCTACTACAATTGGATCAATTCCACCCCATGGCATGGAACCATGTGTTTGCTTGCCCTTAACTTTAATGGTAAACCAATCAGAGCTTGCCATAAAAGAACCTGAGTGATATTTTATAGTTCCTATTTCGGTTGCTGAACTGATGTGCAAACCAAAAACAGCTTCTACTTTGGGATTACTTAAGGCGCCTTCTTTGATCATTAAAGGAGCACCTCCTTCTTCTGTACCTGGAGGACCTTCTTCAGCTGGTTGAAACAAGAAGACAATGGTACCTGGAACATCTTTCCTGATCTTAGCTAATGCATTTGCAGTTCCGAGTAAAATAGCAGTATGAGTGTCATGACCACATGCATGCATTACTCCTACTTTTTGTCCGCCATATTCACTAGTTAGTTTTGATGCAAAAGGAATATTAACTCTTTCTATCACGGGTAATGCATCAATATCGGCTCTTAGGGCAATAACAGGGCCTGGTTTGCCGCCTTTTAAAATAGCCACAACACCTGTTTTCGCAAATGGAGCTTTTATTTCTAAACCAAGGCCTTGTAATTTGGATACGATATAATTCATCGTATTAGTTTCGCGATTGGATAATTCTGGATATTGGTGAAGGTGTCTTCTCCAAGCAATAACAGAGTCGTTCACGTCTTTCGCTTGTTTCTCAATATTAACCGAACTAATTTGTGCTATCACGGCAAATGGTAGCGACAGGATGCTTAATAGAATTAATTTTCTCATGTATCGATTTTGATTTATCAAAGGTTTCAAGGTAAGTCAAAAATCAAAATCCGAATTATTTTAAATTTTTAGGATTAGGTATTTAATTCTC
>JANYEA010000012.1 GCA_025363385.1 Bacteroidota bacterium
ACTGTCACCCTTTTTCAACGAAACTCCATAATTCTCTTCGACTGCTCCGTTTTGATTTTGTCCAAAAGAGAAGTGTCCAAGCAATATTGCTGATATGAGTATTAGGGTCTTCATTGCATTACACACAACGGATAGGGCTTGGCGAAGGTGGGGAAATAGAATTCCGTCCGCCTGGAACTGCTGCTGAATGAAAAACTGATGATGAAGATAACAACAAAAAGCCTAATAGAATTCCGTCAAGCTGGAACAAAAGCTGAACAGAATTACAAATTTTGATTGTACTTCCGTCCGCCCCACTTTTGCCAAACCCCTTGTTAGCGGTTCGTTGTTTTTCTCGTTCGTCAAAGTCCGTTTTTTTGAAGCCAATTAAGTGAGTATTCTGCAATTTCTTTCCAACCGTTGTCCACAATAAGTGAATGTCCACGACCTTCAAATAATTTAAAGTCAGAAATCACAGAACTGTTATATTTTTTAATGGATGCTTTTCCAAGTATTGGCGGTGCTTGATGGTCTTTTTCTCCACCTGTAATTAGCAAAGGTCCACGAGTTGTATTTTGAGTATTTACTTTTGTTTGAGTTCCTGCAAAACTTGCTGTTGCTGCTTGAAAAAGAGGTCTGCAAGGTGCAGGAATTGTCCAACGGTCGTAAAGTTCTTTTGCTTCTTTTTCTGAAACTGCGTTGGCGAAGCCATAACGAAATTGCTCATAAGTAAGTGATTTTGCTTTTTTCACATTAAATGGATTTCCAAGAACAGGCAATGATGCTTTAAGTGCCGAAAATGGAAGTTGCCAAACACCTTTCATAGGTGCTGGGTCAATGGCAATGCAACCACTTGCCAAGCCACGACTTAACAATATTTGTGCGATAAGTCCTCCAAATGAATGCCCAATAACAATTGGTTTCTCTGGAAGAGTTGCAATTATTTTTGCATAACTTTTAACGATTTCTTCTACTCCTCGGTTTGCAATTGATTGTGGGTTTGCACGACATTCTGCAACAGTTTCAGAATCACCCGGCCAATCCGGATTGAGTGTTTTGTAGCCTTGTTCGTTAAAAAAGTCCATCCATTGCTGCCAAGAAGATGTGTGTATCCATAATCCGTGTATAAATACAATTGTTTTTGATTTTGTCATTTTTTCGTTATTTAAATTTTGTGAAAAAGAATTTGTTTGAAGTGTTAAGCACAACAAAACTGAAAATAGAAATTTGCTTTTTGTTTTCATTCAGCAAAAGTCTAATTTCTTTTTCAGCAAAATATTAACCCAAGTTAAAATCGTATCACTTGCCTGAAATTCTTTTTCTAATTCTGCTCAAAGAAGGTCCTTGTATTCCCAAATAAGATGAAATATGATAGAGCGGAATATTATTAAAAATGTCTGGATGGTTTTTTAGTAAATCCAAATAACGCTCTTCGGGTGTTTTGAAAACAAAACTCTCCATTCTTTCAATGGTTAAATTAAATGCTTCTTGTGCCATTAAACGACCAAAGCGTTCCCATTTATGAGATTGTTTGTAAAGAGAAAGTAAGTCGTCAATATTAATATAGAGTATGGATGCGTCTGTCAATGCTTGGGTTTGATAGTCGCAAGGTGTTTGATTGATAAAACTTTTGAATGGAACAACAAATTGATTTTTCGAGTATAAAAAAATATTTTTTTCTTCATCTGATTTCTTGTCTATAACATAGGAACGAAAAGCACCCTCGGTTATAAATCCCAAATATCTACAAATAGTTTTTTGATGGTTGAAATAGTCGCCCTTTTTGTACTTTTTTGTGTGCCAAAAAGAAATGGACAAATTAAATTCGTCTGCTGTCAAGTCGGCAAATTGGTTAAGAGCATAGGCAAGTATTTCTATTTCTGTCATTATTTTTTTTATTGTTGATGTGTCGTTCTACAATGACCGCTAACGCCCCACGCATTGAAGCAGTTGGTAAATATTGCTACTTCTGTTGGAACGTGAGCAGAATGAAGTTACAAAAGATTAGAATATGTTTTACTGTTGGGATTTATCATCACAAGCCGAGTATTGGAGTTGAGAAATATCATGTGGCTCAAGAGATGTACTACAGTACCAATTGTTTCAATGCTGTGTTAACGGCTGACGGTCAAATGGTAGAAATTTCGATTACATTTTGAAGATTGCCAATTGTAATTCTTTCAAAAATAAGAGGTATGAGTTTTTGTAGAGTGGATCTTCGATTATCCTTTGCATTAAGCACAAATATTGTTAGGTGTAAACGTTCTAAATTTTGTTGGTAAGGAAGATTTTTATCAACAGTAATAAATAGCTCAAAATTTTCTGCTGTCATTAGTTTGAGTAATGCTCCATTTTTCTTGCCAAGCCAACCTTTATCACGAACAGTCCAGACTTCATGTTCTGAACCAAAATCTGAACGCAATTTTCTTGGTAGACTTTCGTCAAGCAAAATTTTCATGAAGCGATTTCTCAGAGGTTAAAGATTTTTTAGCCATTTCTAAGACAGCTACTGCTGCTTCCATTGAAACTGATGGGAAATCGTCTAGAAATTCAGATAAATCTTCTCCACCCTCTATGTAGTCAAAGAGGTTTTGAATTGGTACACGAGTTCCTAAAAATACAGGAGCGCCACTCATTACCTCAGGATCTATGCTTACTTGTCCGTATTTCATATTAAATGAGTTTAGAGAATGAAGTTACTAAAAATATCAAAAATCAATCTAAACTGTGAAACCAGGTAGTTTTGCCGTTAACGGACAGGTATTGCCGATGGTGGGGAATTTTATATTCGTCCGCCCGGAACTGCTGCCTGGCTTTTTGATAAAGTTAAATATTAAGAACCAAAGCTGGGCTTTATTCGTCAAGCCCCGAACCAAAGCACAGCAGAATTACCGCTGCTGATTGCTCCAATGTCAAGCCCCACTATTGGCAATACCAATGTTGGCTGTAGTTGTTAATTTCCTCCCCTCGCCATTGTCGCAATGAGATTTAGTAATATTCCAATTCCCATACCCCATAAGGCTGCATGGCAAGCTGCTTTTGCTTTATTTGGATATTTCCCCTTCTCGGAAAAATAAATAATCGTACCTGCCAAAGGAATACAAAAAGAGAGTACTTGTAAACCTGTACTTAGTTTGTCGTCTGGGTTTTCTTGTGGCGTTAATAAGTCTTGTTGTTCTGTCATTTTGATTTTATTTTAAGTGATGAATAAGTTGTAAAATTTTAATACCAAGAAATTGTCCTATGATAGCAACTAACGACATCATTCCGATGCCTGCTAAAAGTCCTGTAGTAAGCCTTAACCAATTATTACTTTCTCTATTAAAAAATGCCTGTGTCCACCCGTCAATAAATGTTGGAATAATTAGGGCAATTGTCCACCAAAAGTTTAAAGTACATATTTGGAAAAGAAAAATCGGGAAAGCCAAATACCCAATATGAATGCCTGTGCATCTTGCACAAATAGGAAACTGTTTACCTTTCCAAAAGAAAGAACGCTCTGGTTTTCTATGACAAAAAGTTAAGTGTATGTGTCTTTTTTTAATAGCCATTTGTTGATTTTCCAAGTTGCAATAAAACCGATAAAATTAGTAGAACGACAAATCCAACAATTGCAACCACGCAAACTTGTTGTGATTTTTTATTGTAGCCTTCTGACAGGTATTTAAAAAACATTACAACCCCAAGTATTCCAACAGTAAAACCACTTCCAATTGCTATCCACGCTTTATCTTCAAAAGTAAGTTCGGTATTTCGTTTAATTTCTCTTACTCTCTTTTTCTCAGCTTCTGCTTTTTCAAATCGTTCTTTTGCTTCTCTCTTTTGTCTTTCAACTTCTGGGTCGGGTTTAGGCTCTTCTTTTTTTTGCTGGTATGTATAATGAGAATTGTCTTGGTAGGTTTGTTTTCTAAAAAAGAATGTGTCAAACTCATTATCATATCGTCCTTTTTCGTAAGGGTCGCTTAATGTTTCGTACGCTTCTTGAATTTGTTTAAATCGTTCTTCAAAAAATTTATCTCCGTCATTCTTATCAGGATGAAATTTTAAGGCAAGCTTTCTATAAGCCTGCTTTATTTCGTCTGTCAATGCAGCCCTTTCTATTCCTAATGTTTGGTAATGATTTTTCAAATGTCCGAATTAGTTTGGTGTGTCACGATACAATTACAGCCAACGGTTGGGTATTTGCGAAGAAGCGGTTTAGAAATTCAAAACTTCGATTTAGTACAAAGTTTTAAAAGAATTACAAAAGCTCAATTTAGCAATGAACCCGCTTTTTTGCAAATACCTTGTTAGCAGTAGGCTTTATTAATTCAAGTTCCTATATTCCATTGGTGTTTTACCTGTTTTTTTCTTGAATAGTTTATTAAAGTATTGCGGATATTCAAATCCTAAATCAAAGGCAATTTCATTAATGTTCTTTTCTGAATTCAAAAGTAAATTCTTTGCTTCCTCAATAAGATAGAAATGAATGTGTTCTTGTGCGTTTTTACCCGTTTCTTTTTTTAGTAAATCACTCAAATAACTTGGAGATAAATGTACATTGTCAGCTAAAAACTTAACGGTTGGCAATCCTTGTTCTTTTAGTTTAGTTTCGGTAAAGTATTTATTTAACATATTTTCTATTTGAGTAATTATTGATTTGTTTGTTTGGCTTCTTGTAATCATTTGTCTGCCATAAAATCTTGAGCAATAATTTAATAATAATTCTATTGTTGATACAATAATGTATTGGCTATGTACATCAATATTTTCTTCAAGTTCAGATTGGATTTTTTGAACACACTCCAATAAAATATTTTTTTCTTTGTCCGAAAGATGAAGTGCTTCTGAAACTTCGTAATTGAAAAAACTGTAATTTTTTAATTTGTCGTTCAATGAAGTTGCTCTGATTAAGTCAGGGTGAAAAAATAAACCCCACCCCAACATATTTTCTCTATGTTCAATTTCAATAGTTTGATTGGGAGCAATACATATTAAATTACCCTCTTGAAAATCTATTGTTTTTCTGCCATATTTGATATTGTTTTTACAATAGTTTTTAAACATTATTGAATAAAAATCTGTACTGATTTTAGAATTTTGATTTACGTGTTCACCTACCTTGCTAAAATCCAAAACGGCCACTAATGGGTGTTGACTATTCCCTAAATTAAATAATTTATGTAAGTCGGCAATGCTTTGGAGTTGTATTATCTCACTCATATTTTTTCAACTAATTCTTTTAAATATTCAACGTAAATATGCCCTCGTCTTTCAGCAAAAAAATCTAAACTTAAAACAATACTAGCTTGGATAAATAAACCCAATCCAATGCCTCTCCAAAATGTATCGTTTATAGAACTATACATCAATACAATGCCTAAAATGATTAATGCAATTTCTAAGTACCTATAAATTACAAAATTGCTCAACACTTTTTCCATTCGTGGAATTTCATCAATTTGAATTTTTTGTGGTTCATTTGTTATATAGGTTTGAACCCGAATAATGTCTTTTGAGCTTCTGGTAACTATGGTATAACCTACGATAAACTCTAATAAAGCAACAATAATAAAAGGTATGGCAACACCTTTCCAAAAAGAAGTCTTTAATGCAAAAAAGAAATAGAGAGCCATTGCGCAAGCAATGACTCCTATTAAAATAAAAATATAACTTTCGGCTTTTTCTCCGTTAAAGTATTTTACAATTGGATTCATATTTTTATATAGCTTTCCATTTTTTTAGGTCAAGTTCTGTTTCTAACAAATCGGGTATTTTCGTCAACGCCTCTTGCAAATGAGGAGTACTCCAGTGGTTGGCTTCGGATGCGGCACTGTCCCAAACTTCATACGAAGTAAATTCTTGTTCGTTTTCGGTATTTTGTAAAAAATAGTAGGATATACAACCCGTTTCTTTGCTGTTGGTTTCTTTGGTCATATATTCCATAAGCGCTAGGATTTCTGAAATTTTTTCTTTTTTTACGGTAATCTTTGCTGTTACATAAATTTGTGTATTCATATTGTAAATTTTTAAAGTCCAAATTGTGATTTAATACCGCCTATAAATGCAGCGTCATCATATTGTTGACGGTTTGCAATAATCATTTTCGCATCTTCGCCTGCGGTATATCGCAATTGCATTTTGCCATCAGTCGCAGCTTCAAATATCACCTCCGCAACAATACTTGCAGGTGAAGCATTTTGTGCCATTACAGGTAAAGCAGTCATCAAAGCACTTACAATGGTTTGATATTCAGTTATATTTTCGTCATTACTAAAATCAAAAGATCTACCACCAAAATCTGTTGCTATCATACCTGGCTCTACAATTTTTACTTGCCCACCAAATTGCTCTATTTCATAATTAAGTGATTCAGAAATTCCTTCTACGGCAAATTTTGTTCCGTGGTACAATGAACCAAGTGGAAAAGTCATTTTGCCACCAATTGACGAAATATTAATAATAATTCCTTTTTTGTTTTGTCTAAAATGAGGCAAAACGGTTTTGGTAACATCCAAAAGTCCAATAACATTGGTGTTAAATTGTCGTACAATTTTTTCTCTACTAAATGCTTCCAATGGTCCATAAGCTCCATAGCCCGCATTGTTGAGCAATACATCAATATTACCAAATTTTCGAACACCTTCTTCAAACGTTTTTTTAATAGAATCCAAATCTAAAACATCAAGTTTGGCAACCAAAACATTTTCTAATTGTTTCAATTCTGTTTCGTTTTCTGGATTTCTCATTGTAGCGATAACATTCCAACCCTTTGATTGAAATAACTTTGCAGTTTCTTTTCCAATACCGCTACTTGCACCTGTAATTAAAATTGTCTTGTTCATTTTTTTAATTTTATATTATTAAGGTGCAAAGTTGTCTCTTTAAGTCAACTGGTAAATAATACAAACTCGGGTTATTTGTATTCTTTTTACGGATTGGTGGGTTAAGCTTACTGCTAACACTTAAAAGTACGCATAACCAAACAAAATATACATACTACTTTATTTTATTCAACTTGACTATCAGCACCTTTAAATGCATTGTTTTAGTGGAGGATTTTTATCTACCCAAAAAACGCAGGGGCGGGGGGTGGTTGTATCTACTTAGAAAACGAAGATTATTTACTAAAAAAACGCAGCTAATTATATTTGATGCAGCGTTCATTTTTATGCTGTTACCATTTTAATTTGTCAAGGGGGCTTTCGATTCTGCCAATATCTTTTTTGCTGACATGGGTATAGCGCATGGTAGTTTTGATGCTATTGTGCCCCAATAATTCTTGAATAATTCGAATATCAGTACCAGCTTCCATTAAATGTGTAGCATAACTATGCCTCAACATATGGATACTTCCTTTTTTATGTATGCCTACTGCAAATTTTGCGTCTTGCAATATCTGTTGAGCACTTCTCACACTATATTTCCCACCCTGCGGGTTCTCAAAAATCCATTCCCTGGGATGATATGCCAGATAATATTCCCTTAAACTTTCTAATAATACCTTGGATAAAGGCACCATCCGATCTTTCTTACCCTTTGCGCCATGAATATGTATCATCATTCTTTTGCTATCAATATCAACTAATTTTAATCCTATAATTTCACTTACTCTTAATCCTCCTGCATATCCAGCCATTAATATTGTTCTGTGCTTTAAATTGGTCAAATGTTGAATCATGGCCAACACCTCTTCTTCTGCCAATACAGATGGTAATTTTAATGGTTTTTTGGGCCTTGGTAGATCGTAATATTCAACGCCTTGGCCTAACAGTTTTTCAAAATAAAACTTTATAGCATTCACAGTGGTATGCAATTTTGTTTCGCTGCAACCTTGCTGCTCTAATAGCCATAATAAATACGATAAGATCTGCGGCTTTATTAATTCTTCCACGTGGCGCTTTCCCAATAATCGAAGAAGCTGATGAAACTCATTACAATAATTCCTGATGGTATTTGCACTGTATCCCTTTAAAATCAAGAGGTCTCGATATTGTGCATATGCTTTTAGATTTTCTTCCTCTAATGGATACTGTAAAATAATTTTTGCACTGTTGCTTGTTAACTTATCTGTAGTAATTGGAATCAGTGTTCTTCTTTGCTCCAAATATTTTTTTAGTTCTGAAGTATCAATGATTGCTATTACATCAAATGCTTTTTTTATTAATTCATAAGAACTTCGGTCGCATACAATATACCAGCTCCGTTTTTGATCGTTCCAACGAACCCCTTTAATTGATTTAGCAATATCGTTGAAGACATTGTTTTTCTTAAAAACAATGCCTATACATTCAAACCCTTTATAAAAATAGGGTTGTAGTAATATAGTAGGTTTTGTTTGCATTTTTCACTTGACCCATAAAATAAAAATGCAAATAAATATGACATTTCACAAGTAACTAAAATCATTTTAGCCAGCTTTGCTAAACAACTAATTGATTTATATTACCCATTCGAATGCAATGCCATCCCATTCCCTTCAGAGTCTGTAAAGAATGCCATAAACCCATTTCCTCCGATGGATGATTTTGGCATGGTAACTTTACCTCCTGCTTTTTCAATTCGGTCTAATACAATTTGCAAATCTGGATTTGCATTTAAGTAGATGATAGCGCCAGTTAAACTTGGAGTATGAAAGGGACTCTTTGCTAAAGCACCGGCAACTTTTCTATTTTTGGGATCAAAAGGAAACATCGCATATTTCATATCAGGCATTTCCATTTCATGCATTTCAATTTCGAAAATGCTTTCATAAAATGTTTTTGCTCTGGATATATCTGTTGCAGGAATTTCAAACCAATTAATGGCATGATTTTCGGAACTCATTTTCTCGTTCATATAAGTGGGTTTTATTTGAAAGAGAAATGTAAGCGAAATTATTTATAATCCATAATCTTCACCAACTGATCACAGAAATTAAATTCCTGTTCGTCATTACTACTCACCACAATTAATTTGTGCATGCAATAATTTTTAATGAGCGAATGGTATAATGCAAAGCCAGATGCATCCAGATTGGTGCATGGTTCGTCTAATAATAATAAGGGCACATCAGAGAATATGGCTTGAGCAAGTTTCACCCTTTGCTTCATGCCACTACTGAAATAACGGATCTGCTTACCTACAGCTTTATCAAGAGAAATGATTGATAAGATCTCATCAATCGTTACAGTGGCAATTAATGGTTTGAACTGTGTATGAAATTCTAAAAATTCCTTGGCCGTCATCTCTTCAATCAATTCCAAATACGGTGCAGCAATGGCTAATTGTTTGTAAATCTGTTCGCCATCAATATTTTTTTCCTGCTGATTATTCCATACAATCGCTCCTTCACTCAATTGCATACTGCCTGCAATGGCTTGCAGCAATGTACTCTTGCCACTTCCATTGGGTCCGGTAATGGCATAAGCTTTGCCCACAGAGAATTCATAATTACAATGGCGATAAATCCATTCACGATTGAATCGCTTACCTGCATCAGATAAAACAATCTTATCTAATTTGGTATCAATAGCACTATTAGTAGCCGTTGTCATATTAATCTTCGTCGTTCGCGCCTTTTACAAAACGCTTAATAATACCCCTGCCACTATCACGCACAAATGTGACGATTTCATCTCTCTCATCTGTTGCTGGCAATTCTTCTTCAATATATTCCAATGCCTGTGATGTGTTGAATCCTTTATTATAGATTGTGCGATATACATCCAGGATATGATTGATGCGATCTAAAGGAAAACCACGTCGCTTTAAACCTATACTATTTACCCCGCCATAACTCAGTGGATTACGAACCGCTTTGATATAAGGTGGCACATCTTTACTCACTAGGCTTCCACCAGCCACAAATGCGTGCTGACCTATCTGTACAAACTGATGCACCGCACTCACGCCACCTACCACGGCCCAATCGCCCATAGTTACGTGTCCTGCAACTTGCACACTATTGGCAAGAATACAATGGTCGCCAATGATACAATCGTGCGCCAGATGCGTATATGCCATGATCAAACAATTGCTTCCAACCTTTGTCTTGCCCCTATCTTCCGTTCCTCTATTGATCGTTACAAATTCACGAATAGTAGTATTATCTCCCACTTCCACAGTGGTTTTTTCGCCACTGAATTTTAGGTCCTGCGGAATAGCGCCTAATACAGCTCCCGGAAATATGCGACAGTTCTTCCCAATACGTGTGCCATCCATGATGGTCACATTACTGCCTATCCAGGTGCCTTCGCCAATCTTTACATCGCCATGTATAACGGTAAAGGGATCGATCTTCACGTTCGGAGCAATCCGCGCATTCGGGTCGATGTAAGTGTAGGGATGCGTCATCCTTGTTTTCGGTTTTGGTGTGATAAGTGCGTCCATAGTTTCTATGGACAGTAAAAAAGATGCCAAAGTTAAAACTCAACTAACAAAAGTAAGTTTATTGGCATTTCTTTAAGATTTATGTTCGCTTTACTACTTGTGCTACCAGGTCTGCTTCAGTGGCCACTTTTCCGCCTACATACACAGTTCCACGCATTTCACAAATACCCCTTCTAATTGGCGAAATCAATTCCATTTTCAATATCATGGTATCGCCCGGCACCACTTTCATCTTGAATTTACAATTATCGATCTTCAGAAAATAAGTATCGTAATTACCTTCCGGCATGGCGTTGATACATAAAATACCTCCAGTTTGAGCAAGTGCTTCAATTTGAATTACACCTGGCATCACGGGATTTCCTGGAAAATGCCCCTGGAAGAAAGACTCGCTAAATGTTACATTCTTGATACCGATAATACAAGTATCTGTAAGGTCAATGATCTTGTCTACAAACAAAAATGGATGGCGATGCGGTAAGGTCTTTTCAATTTTCTCCAGTGTATAAACAGGCGGAATAGTAGGGTCGTAAACCGGAACATTCTTCACGTGCTTATTGCGTTTGATGTATTGCTTGATCTTCTTGGCAAAGTCAACATTAGTACTATGTCCCGGACGATTCGCAATGATCCTCGCTTTAATCGGATAACCAATCAAAGCTAAATCACCCACCACATCCAATAGTTTATGGCGCGCTGGTTCATTCGGAAAACGTAATTCCAAATTATTCAAATACCCTTCACTCTTCACTTCAATCTTTTCACGCTTAAACACTTTCGCCAAACGCGTCATCTCAGCATCTGTTACGGGTTTGTCTACCACTACAATGGCATTATTAATATCACCACCTTTAATCAGGTCGTTATCTAATAAAGCTTCTAATTCGTGTAAAAAACAAAAGGTTCTACAAGGAGCAATCTCTGCTTTAAAATCGCGAATGGTTTTTAATCCAGCATGCTGTGTTCCTAAAACCGGGCTATTAAAATCTATTAATGTAGTGATCTGATAGTCCATGGCAGGCAATGCCACCATTTCTACACGCTTTTCTTCGTCGTAATGATAAATATTCTCATCAATACTATACCAGGCTTTTGCAGCTTCCTGTTCTAAAACACCGGTTTCTTCAATCAACTCAATAAATGGAGTGGAACTGCCATCCATAATAGGTATTTCAGGCCCGTTCACTTCAATCAACACATTGTCGACACCCATTCCCACCAAGGCAGCCAACACATGCTCTACAGTGCTAATTTTTGCGTCTCCCACCTGTAATGTGGTTCCTCTGCTCGTATCGGTTACCAAATCGCAATCTGCCTTAATAATGGGCTGATTGGGCATGTCGATACGCTGAAACTGTATACCAAAACCCGGATTGGCTGCACGAAGGGTCATGTCTACCATAACACCCGTATGTAAACCAGTTCCGCTAATGCTTATAGAACTATTGAGGGTATGTTGTTTGTCGGGATTAAAATTGCTATCCATATTATTATAATGTGTTTGTGTAGCCAACTGCATAGCCAAACTCGGCTTTGCTTGCGTCGCACACTGGAACTTTCGAATATAAATGAGCTGCGAAAATACAATTAAAACTGCTTCATAATGGCTCTTAGCCCTGCACTTTATCGGCAAGTAGTTGTTGGATGGTCTTTTCTAATTCTCTGATCCGCTTCTCCATTTCGGGCAAACTACGCGTCAATGCTTGCATTCGAAGCGAGCTAGTGAATTCCTGAGCCGGGGTGCCATTGTGTGATTTGTTCGGAATTTTTATACTTTTTGTAACACCTGTCTGACCCGCAATTTTACTTCCATCGGCAATTATAATATGCCCTGCCGTACCTACCTGCCCCCCAATCATCACCCCATTTCCTACTTTGGCACTGCCACTAATCCCCGCTTGTGCCGCAATAACGGTGTTACTGCCTATTTCTACATTATGTGCAACTTGAATCAAATTATCAAGCTTAGAACCTTTGTGTATAATCGTAGATCCCATCGTGGCTCGATCGATGGTGGTATTCGAACCAATTTCTACGTCATCCTCAATAATTACATTTCCAATTTGTGGTATTTTGCTATAACTGCCATCCGCCAAAGGCGCAAAACCAAATCCATCTCCACCAACCACAGTTCCTGCATGAATGATCACCCTATTTCCAATCACACACTGATGGTAAATCTTAACCCCTGCATGCAGTATCACATTGTCTCCAATAACCGTTCCATCTCCAATTACCACACCGGGATACAATTTTACATTATTGCCAATCACCACCTGTTCTCCGACATAACAAAAGGCAGCCACAAATATGCTTTCGCCCAATTTCGCTGTTTTGGCTATAAAACTGGGTTCTTGAATTCCTACCATCTGCTGAGAAACAATTTCCTGGTATTTCGATAATAAAATGGCAAAGGCTGAATACGCATCTGGCACCCTGATCAAAGTGGCAGAAACCGATTGTTTCAACTCCAGTGCTTCATTTACTATGATGATGCTTGCTGCTGACTGATATAACCATTCTTCATATTTGGGATTCGATAAAAAAGCAATCTGATCTGCAGTGGCTTCTTCAATCTTTCCAAAACCAGCCACAGCAGCTGCAGGATTTCCCTCCACTGTACCTTGAATCATTAAAGCGATTTGTGCGGCAGTAAATTGCATACTATTATTTTAGGTAGATCAGTTTTTTGAGGTGACCTGCTTATGTAAGCAGACAAATGTAAAATTTTTTAACAGGTGCGGAAAGCTTTTGCTGTATTAATGCATTATCAATCATTGAAATGTCTTTGATCATGCCATCTTTGAATAAAATATTAATCCTTTCATCCATCGTTTGATACAAGGTATTGCTGGCTTCTCCTGTAAAACAAAGATATCGGATATCGGCAGGGTTGATTTTAAACTGACGAATAGCTTCCTGCTGTTTTTCTTTGATAAACTGGGAATCAAATTCTTCTGCCTGTATTCTTGAACGATATAATTGACGGTTTAATAGCCGATTGCATAATAATGAAAGGATCTGATCTGAATGCTTACTCCAAACCTTTACAGCATGCATGATATCATGATCATCGAGCGAACAAAATTTCTCCAGGACATCTAAATTCATCACACTATTAAATTCATCCAGAAAAAAGTCGAGCGCCGATTGGGTCTTTAATCCCTCATCGTTTGCATGGTATATCTCCCGTACCCTTTCCAATATTTTGACCAGCATTTTTTCTGCAGCAAGCACCGTTTTGTGTAAATAAACCTGCCAATACATTTGCCTTCGGGCTACCAGAAATTTTTCTACACTGTAAATGCCTTTTTCTTCCACCATCAATTCACCTCCATGCACTACCAGCATTTTCAAGATCCGATCATATCCAATTACACCCTCTGTAACCCCTGAAAAAAAACTGTCCCTGCTTAGGTAATCCATCCGATCCATGTCTAACTGACCACTAATTAACTGGTGCAAGAATGGCTTTGGGTATTGATTCGTAAATATTTGAATAGCCAGATCTAGCGCCCCATTCATGTGTGCATTCATTTCATACATGATCTGTAGCGACAATTGTTCGTGATGCACTCCCTGAACCAAAACCTGTTCCAGGGCATGTGAGTAGGGGCCATGTCCAATATCGTGTAATAATATGGCAGCTTTAACCGCCACGGCTTCTTCTTCGGTGATTTCTACACCCTTGTCTCTTAATTCAGATACTGCGTTACACATTAAGTGGTAGGCTCCTAAAGAATGCAATAAGCGGCTATGCACGGC
Organism: Bacteroidota bacterium; assembly: GCA_025363385.1. GTDB lineage: Bacteria > Bacteroidota > Bacteroidia > Chitinophagales > Chitinophagaceae > Sediminibacterium. Next base: position 14,095 of record JANYEA010000012.1, read on the forward strand.
ACCCGGATAAACCAATTGTGCCAATGCCATTTGGTGAATCCTTCTTAGTCGTTGATAATAGGGGTGTGCTAGTATGGCAAAAATCAGGGGATGGTTAATGGTGATAAACCCATACACTGGATCATTGATAATTTTTCGTTTGGTAGCCATATGCTTATGAATGTTTATTGCCATTGCGAGCAGTCTGCAAAAATACAGATACCCAAATGAATCGGGGGACTGAAAAAATAAGCAAAAGTTAAATTGGGTAAAATCAACTTGATCGGCAGCTGCAAATCAGCAAATTTTCATTCTGGTATAAAAATTGTGAAGGTTTTAAGGTTATCCAAATTTTCTGATGGTTAAATTTGAATATGTCTATAGCCAAAATACTCTGGGTGGATGATGAAATCGAAAGCCTGCAATCGCAAAAATTATTTCTCGAACAAAAAGGATACGAGGTAACCACCAAAACAAATGGATACGATGCTTTAGAGTATGTGAAGAGCAATTATGTAGACGTGGTATTAATGGATGAATCGATGCCCGGTTTATCTGGTTTGGAAACTTTGGCTAGGATCAAAGCCATTAATCGCCAGCTTCCCATTGTTTTAATTACCAAGAACGAAACAGAGAACCTGATGGATGAGGCCATTGGTAGCCAGATTAGCGATTATTTAATTAAGCCAGTAAACCCCAATCAAGTTTGGCTGAGTTTGAAAAAACTAATTGATAACAAGCGACTGGTAGCCGAAAAAACCACTACTTCTTATCAACAGAATTTCAGAGAATTGTTCATGGCATTGAACGACAATCCCGATCATCAACAATGGATGGATATTTATAAAAGACTGGTGCATTGGGAACTTGAAATGGAGAAGAGCGATAGCCCAGAAATGCAGGAAGTATTCAACGCTCAGAAGCAAGAAGCGAATACCGAATTCTTTAAATACGTCAGTAGAAATTATGCCAGCTGGGTAAATCCAAAGAGTAGCGATTCGCCCATTATGAGCAATCATTTATTTCAGTTTAAAGTATTGCCTCATGCCGAACAAGGTACTCCCTTGTTTTTTATATTAATCGATAATTTACGCTTCGATCAGTGGAAAGCCATTGAACCCATCTTTGCAGAAAATTTTAGAATTACAGAAGAGGAATCTTTTTATTCTATTCTTCCCACTGCCACACAATACTGTCGTAACGCTATTTTCGCGGGAATGATGCCATTAGAGATTGAAAAGAATTTTCCAGATAAATGGAAAAATGATGAAGAAGAGGGTGGAAAAAATTTACACGAAGAAGATTTTTTCAGGGCTCAATTAAAGCGTTTGAAAAAAGAACATTTAAAATTCAGTTATCATAAAATTGTGAATCATCAGGACGGACAGCAATTGGTAAACAATATGCACAACCTTCTGCAAAATGATATCAATGTGATTGTGTACAATTTCGTGGATATGCTCAGCCACGCCCGAACTGAAATGGAAGTATTAAAAGAATTGGCCAGCGATGAAATTAGTTATAGAAGCATTACCAGGAGTTGGTTTGAACATAGTCCGCTGAATCAAGCCCTGAAAAAAATTGCAGATAAAGGAGTGAAATTAGTTCTTGCAACCGACCATGGAAGTGTACGTGTAAAAAATCCACATAAAGTAATTGGCGATAAACAAACCACCACAAATTTGCGCTACAAACATGGTAGAAATCTGAATTTTGAACCAAAAGATGTGTTGGCGTTTAAGGATCCAAAGGAGGCAGGCTTACCCATACCCACCATTAATTCCAGTTTTATTTTTGCCAAGGAAGATGGATTTCTATGTTATCCGAATAATTATAATCACTATGTGAATTATTATCGAAATACATTTCAGCATGGGGGTGTGAGTTTAGAAGAAATGATCATTCCGGTCATTAAAATGGAAAGTAAATAAGGGAACAAGATTCATTTTCCCCCGTTTTGTGGATAACTGAAAACCCTTAAGAACAGGCACTATGTTAATTTTGATTATCCTAAATTGCTCATCAAGAGAAAAGGTACTACATGAAGTATACACAAACAACATTGAATAAATTAGAAGATATTCTTGGCGAATCCTCTTATGTAGTGCGATACGAACGGGGCACTTTTCAGAGTGGCTGGTGTTTGTTGGAAGAAAGAAAAGTGGTAGTACTCAATAAATTTCTACAGATAGAAGGACGTATCAATACCTTATTGGAAATTATACCTCAATTAAATATCGCTTTCGATAAACTTACCCATGAATCGCAGAAACTGTATGAAGCAGTGGTAAAGAAAGCTGAGATCAGCATCGAATAAATTTATTTTAGCAGCATCCATCTTCTCCTATTATGGTTTAGCTTTGAGATGTGCAATCAACCCATTTTAAAGTTAGTTTTTTAGGTACCGGAACCAGTACTGGCATTCCTATGATTGGATGCACCTGTGAAGTATGTACTTCCACTAATTCTAAGGATAAAAGACTGCGAAGTAGTGTATTAATTCAGTCTGATACAACTGCCATCATCATTGATACCACACCCGATTTCAGGTATCAGATGCTGCGAACCCATACCACACATTTAGATGCTGTTTTATATACCCATCCCCATAAAGACCATATGGCAGGCTTAGACGATATCAGGGCACTGAATTTTCTTACAAAAAAGCCGATGGATATTTACGCCAATTCACTTACTGAAGAAGCTGTGCGGAGGGATTTTTATTATGCATTCGCCGATACCAAATACCCAGGGGTACCAGAACTAAATTTAATTACTATTGATGAAACTGCTTTTGTAATTGGCGATCTGCCCATACAACCCATACTAGTCTACCATCATAAGATGCCTGTGTATGGTTTTAGAATTGGTGATTTTACCTATATCACCGATGCAAACCGAATTGATGAAGATCAGATGGATTTGATTCGTGGGTCGAAGGTATTGGTGTTAAATGCATTGCGAAAAGAAGACCATATTTCTCATTTCACCCTTCAGCAAGCAGTAGATATTAGTAATGAATTAGGGGTGCCTGAAGTGTATTTTACGCATATCAGTCACCAGTTAGGCAAACACGAAGACATTAACCAGGAATTACCCCCATATATAAAACTGGCCTACGATGGCCTGCAGATTAGTTTGTAACCCCTCTTATTTAAAAGAGGTAACATGAAAAAAATACTAAAAGACTATTTTAGTTTTAACAGCCGCGAAAGGGTGTCAATTTTGCTTTTATGCTGTTTGATGGCATTTTTTTGGATCCTTCCCAATTGGTACCCTGAAACTAAAAAGATAGCAGTTTCTAATGATTGGGTACCAAATTCCATTGATTCCCCTAAAGCTTTAGCCAATGAGCCCAACAAAACTTATGAAAAGCCAAATACAGCTAATGTGGTAAAACCTTTTGAATTTGACCCAAATATTTTACCCGCTGAGGGTTGGGTAAAATTGGGTTTGAGGCAAAAAACCATCCAAACCATACTGCATTACCGGGAAAAGGGTGGTAGGTTTTGGGAAGCGGGCGACCTAAAAAAGATCTGGGGCATATCAGAGAGGGAGGCGAATCTATTAATACCCTTTGTGGTGATAAATAAAATAGATAAGCCAACTAATCATCCAACCATTGAAAACCCCAAATCGATGCCAGCCTCAATCCTGATTAATCGGGTAACAGCATCAGATTTGCTATTAATTCCAGGGTTTACAAAGCCATTAGCAGCCAGAATGATCAAGTTTAGAGATAAAATGGGGGGATTTCAAAGCCTGGATCAGATTAAAAAAACCTATGGACTCAGCGATTCCCTGTTTCAATTAATTGCTCCCAAAATTGTCTTGTAAATTTTGACTAAATCAATATTTCATTTACTTTTGCGCTGAAAGCTAACTAACGCTAGTTTATTTTTCAGAAGGTTGCCCTAAAACGATTGCTTGGTTTGGGCAACCTTCATCTATTTTACCTGCAATTTGTGCTACTTCCCCCAAAAAAAAGCTAATAAATTTAGTATTGCATGTATTGATACTCTTTAAACGCCATTAAATAAAGTTATTTATCTTAGCAGCTTAGCTATTCAGTATTGATGAGAAACAAATGGGTAATAATTATATGCTTTCTGGTGGGGTACCCGTTCCTACTATTTGCCCAGAATAGCAAACAGAACCTGCTTGACTCTGGTAAAACGGCTATACAGGTTGATTCCCTTAATAAACTTGCCTTTAACCGCAAGTCAGTCAATGTACTAGATGCCTTGAACATACTTTCTCAAGCCAAAGATTTTGCTGAAAAAATAAATTATCACAAAGGACTTACCAATGCCTATTATACGGAAGCGGGTATATTTCAGCAGAATGGATTCAACAAAAGGGCTCATTTGTTGTATGAAATTGCCTTAGATAATAGTCTTAAGTATGACGATACCGTATTAATTCCCAAGATCAATATTCAAATCGCTGCCTATCAGGTTTTAGAGGGAAAGGTTGATGAAGCCATAAAACTGTATAATCAGTCGATGGCATCATGTATCAAACTTGGTCAGATTACCGAAGTAGCCAATATCAAGAATAGCCTTGGATTAATTGAAATTAAGAAGCAAAATTACGCCAAAGCAGAAGCCTTATTTAAAGAAGCCCTACAATTAAGTCAGGATACAAAATTCGTTTACGGTCAGAAAAAATCATATCATAATCTTGGTTTGCTTGCTAGTGCAAAAAAAGATATAGCCACTGCGAGATTAAATTTCAATAATTCAATTTCATTTGATTCTGCATTGAATGATTATTATGGAATGTCGTTAAACCAGCTGCAGCTTGCAAAATTATTGTTGGCTGAGCATAAATTAAACGACGCCATTGTGTTGGCAAAAAAATCCTATGATAACGCTAGAAAAACCAATGCCTATAGTTTAATGACCAATGCAATGGTCTTTATTAAAGACATTTATAAATCGGAATACGATCTGGAAAACACCATCAATTGGCAAGACAGTTTGATCAATACTTTGAAGTTAAAAGCAGATAATGAAGTTGATTATGCTAATAATTTTATTGCATTGGTGAAGGATAAAGAGATCCAAAAACTGAATACCAAAAAAGAGATCGAAAAAGCTAATAAAAGGGTAAGCAGTCAGGTAATTATTATCATCGGTGGAACCTTTCTATTATTGATTCTGGCAATGATGGTAATCTTTGCCTTTATCAGTTATCGTAAGCAAATGTTGTTGAGTAGAAGATTATATAAACAGAATGCCATCATTGAAGAGAATGCAGCATCGCTTGATAATCTAAACAAAGAAATTAATTCAAAGAATCTATTATTAGAAGAAGATAATCGAACCAAGGATAAATTACTTTCCATTATTTCTCATGACCTAAGAAACCCAATCACCAATACACAAACCATTCTTTCGTTGATTAATAAGGGTGCCTTATCTCCAGAAGAGTCGAAAGTGTTATTGGAGCAATTGGAGACCCAATATATCAATACTACTGGCTTATTAGATAATTTATTAGGTTGGTTAAAGAGTCAGATTACTGGTAAAGAATTGGAGAAGTCGGATATGAATATTTACGACTTAATGAATGGAATGCATTTGGAACAAAAGATTCCATTAATGCATAAGCGTATCAAGTTCATCAATATCACACATAACGATACTGTGGTGAAAGCGGAGAAGGATATGATCAAAATTATTTTCAGAAATCTCATATCAAATGCTATCAAGTTCACGCCTTTGGATGGTAGAATTGAAATCACGAATCGTGAGGATGAGCTTTACCATTACGTAATGATCCGCGACTCCGGTATAGGTATGAGTGAGGAAGTGTTGAGCAAAGTAAATGCCCAGAAATATTTCACCAGAACCGGAACCTTACAAGAAAAGGGAAGTGGCTTTGGATTAATATTATGTCGCGATTTATTGCAAAAGCAAGGTGGCAACCTGTTAATCGATAGTGCGAAAGGAGAGGGCAGCGTATTTACGGTACAACTGCCCAAGGCTGTTTAATATTAGTCTTCTTTATTGCCTGTAGAAAAGATCTGATCTACGGCACCACCTAGCATAGGAAATTTCTCTTTTACAAATGCTGCAATAGTGGCAACTGCTTTCTGTGCCTGTGTTGCGTCTAATCCGGCTTCTTTAGTGAGGCGTTCAATTAATTCGTTCATATCGATAATTTTGAGTGTTTATATTTATTGCAAGATACTATAGGGGCATAAAAAAACAGCGAGAACTTATGCCCACTGTTCATTATTAAATAGTTATGTCTAAGCTACTTTTAAAGTACTCAATTTACTTTTGCTAAACATGCTCTCTGCATAATCTAGTGTTACCACCAATTCTTTGGTATCGGTACCTGGCAATTCGAACATGGCATCGGTTAGAATGCTTTCACAAATACTTCTCAACCCACGTGCACCTAATTTGTATTCGAGTGCTTTATCAACCATAAAATCTAGAACCGGTTCTTCAATTACTAAGTTGATATCTTCTAATTCAAATAGTCGGGTAAATTGTTTTATCAATGCATTTTTGGGCTGTGTAAGAATACTTCGTAAGGTTTCCTTATCAAGCGGATTCAAATGCGTTACAACTGGTAAACGTCCTAATAATTCTGGAATCAAACCAAAACTTTTCAGGTCTGTAGCATTAATAAACTGCAATAAATTTTTACGTTGATGCTCCTGTTCGTCTTTGTTTACACTAAAGCCAATTGCGTTGGTATTGATTCTTCTGGCAATAACTTTATCAATGCCATCAAATGCGCCACCGCAAATAAATAGGATATTCTTAGTATCAACTTTGATCATTTTTTGCTCTGGATGTTTTCTGCCGCCCTGAGGTGGTACCAATACCTCAGTTCCTTCCAACATTTTTAGTAAACCTTGTTGAACACCTTCACCACTAACATCTCTAGTTATCGATGGGTTATCTCCTTTCCTGGCAATTTTATCGATCTCATCTACATAAACAATACCTCTTTCTGCCTGAACTACATCGTAGTTACAATTTTGCAATAAACGAGTGAGCATGCTTTCTACGTCTTCACCTACATAACCTGCTTCCGTAAATACGGTAGCATCTACAATGGCAAAGGGTACATTTAATAAACGTGCTATCGATTTAGCCAATAATGTTTTTCCTGTACCGGTTTCGCCCACCATGATGATATTGCTTTTTTCAATCTCAATATCGTCGGCCTGTTTTTTCTGAACAATTCTTTTGAAGTGATTATATACCGCAACAGATAAAACCTTTTTAGCGTCATCTTGTCCAATCACATATTCATCTAGAAATTTCTTAATCTCTGCTGGTCTGCGTACACTTAATTTAAAATTAGCATTCGAAGCATTGGAATCGTTTTTCAGATTCAGTTCTTGTACAATAATTTCCTGTGCGTGTTCTACACAGTTTTCACAGATATGCCCTTCCTGCCCTGCGATCAGAATCTTCACTTCGTCGCGACTACGGCCACAAAATGAGCAGTGTAATTGAGCTTGTTTAGCCATAATAATTATTTATTCCTTTCCTTTTACAAACGAATTGAAACATCAATAAGTTGCTCCGGAATGGTCAAAGGTAGTACAGTTCCCGCTTTTAGAGGAATAAGTACTACCAAATCTTCTATAAAAGGCTTTTAGATCTTGTTAAGAACCTTGTCAACAATGCCATATGAAACAGCTTCGTTGGCATCCATCCAGTAATCACGGTCAAAATCTGCCATAATTTGATCAACCGTTTTGCCGCAATTATCAGCCAGGATTTTGGCACCTAATTCCTTTGTTTTTCGGATTTGGGTAGCTTGAATTTCGATATCAGCAGAAGTAGCCTGCATATAACCACCCAAACTTGGTTGGTGAATCATTACTTCTCCATGCGGATATATATAGCGTTTGCCCTTTTTTCCGGCGCTTAATAGGATAGAACCCATACTTGCAGCTAAGCCCATACAGATGGTACTAACCGGACTAGCAATCATTTTAATGGTATCGTACATCACCATTCCGCTGGTTACTACACCACCGGGGCTATTGATATAGAATTTAATCTCTTCTCCTGGTTTGTCTGCATCTAATAATAAAAGTTTAGTTACAATATCGCGTGCAGATTTATCGTCTACAACACCCCATAAATAGACTGCTCTTTTTTCAAAAAACAGTTTCTCCATTTTCTTCATCATAAATCCACCCATTGGTTCCTGTTTGTCTTCTTTTGGCTCATTTTCTTCTTCGTCTTCCATCAGGTATGGGTTGATAATATATTTCTGATCGATCATATAATTTGTTTTAAACGTGTTCTTAATTAGTCTTTTTTTACTTTTCTAGGATTGGTTAGTAATACTTCGTCTACAAGTCCGTATTCCTTTGCCTCAATGGCTTTCATCCAAAAATCACGGTCGCAGTCTGCCGCAACAATTTCAATTGATTTATTGGTATGTTCTGCAATTACTTCGTACAATTCTATTTTCAATTTTTTGATCTCACGGGCTGTGATTTCAATATCAGTTGCTTGTCCGCCTATAGCACCGCTCGGCTGGTGAAGCATGATACGACTATGTTTCAATGCCGTTCTTTTACCTTGTACACCTGCGCAAAGCAACACTGCACCCATGCTTGCTGCTATACCTGTACAAATGGTTGCTACATCGGGGCTAATGAACTGCATGGTATCGTAAATACCTAAACCTGCATACACACTGCCACCCGGCGAGTTAATGTAAATTTGAATGTCTTTTTTAGAGTCAGCACTTTCTAAAAATAATAA
>JANYEA010000076.1 GCA_025363385.1 Bacteroidota bacterium
TTATTAATTTAGCTATGTGCAAATCATCAACTTTTATTTATAAATTTAGCTTCAGTTAGCCGGGCGGACGGAATTCTATTTCCCCCACTTCGGCAAGCCCTGTTCGTTAGCCGCATGCTATATGCGACACCACTAACATGAAAATAATTCAATAAAAATGGTTTGACAAAAAACGGGAAAGCCGAAACCCGATTTTAGTAGGCAATTTTAATAATTAATTATGAAGTCAGTATTAATTACAGGAACAAGTAAAGGCATTGGTTTTGAAACTGTCCTTTCATTTGCTCGTGGAGGCTATAAAGTTTTTGCAACCATGAGAAATCTTGAAGCTGCAGCATCTTTAAAAAAACATATCGCCGACGCATCTTTGACAGTCTTCATTTACAAAATGGATGTTAATTCAGATGAATCAGTTAAACATTGTATTGAAACTATTATTAAGAAGCATGGAAATATAGACGTATTGGTAAACAATGCCGGCATAGAACGACATGGTTCAATTGAAGAATTGCCAATGGCTGATTTTAAAGCAATAATGGAGACCAATTATTTTGGTGTCATCAGATGCATTCAGGCAGTGCTGCCTCAAATGAGAGAAAATAAAAATGGTTGTATTATTAACGTTGGGTCGGTTTCAGGAAAAATTGCCTGTACACCTTTAAGTGCGTATAGTGCCAGCAAGTATGCCTTGGAGGCTCTAACAGAATCTTTAGCACAAGAAGTGAAACCATTTAATATTAGAGTATCGTTAATACAACCAGGGATTATTGATACAAAAATGGCACATGACATTAGTGTTGATAGCCACTCTAAATATCCGCAAGTACTTCGTTTTGGAGCTATGTTCGAAGAAACGCTCAAACAACCAACAGCTCCTTCATTGGTAGCTGATGCAATGTTTGAAATAGCAAATGGTGACACGTGGCAATTAAAACATCCCGTAGGTCCATCAGCACTTCCATTTTTAGGATGGCGGGCATCTATGACAGATGAACAATGGGTTGACTGGAATGCCCAAACTGACGAAGAGTGGTACAATGCGGTTGAAACAACTTTTGGCATGAACGTAAGGCGGGGAAAATAGTTAAACTGACAGTTATATATAACAAGCACGAACGCACAACAAAAGTATTTGCAAAAGCAGGGCTGGACAAAGTAACATCAGTAATGTGCAAGCATCATCAGTAGTTCGGGCTCAACGTTCAATGTTCAGCTTTTTGTTTTTTAACTTCAACTTTATATTTTCAATTGGGCATTTGTACCGGGCTGGACAATCAATGAATTCCCTGCCTTCGCAAATACTCGACCGTTGGTGGCAATTTTAAAAGACCTCAAAAAATACGATGGATAGAACATATAGATACTTAGGGTACTTTTTGCTTTTGTTAATCCCCTTGACATTTGCAGGCTTTTACAAAACCTACTTTGAACCTTTTCCAAACTTCGGAAAAAATATAGATATATATATTCATATTCATGCCGTCATTGCTTCCCTTTGGATTGCTATTTTAATTGTTCAACCTTTTTTAATTGTCAATAAAAAGATTGCACTTCATCGTAGCGTTGGTAAACTTTCCTACGTTGTTTTTCCGTTACTAATCATTTCATTTATTCCCCGAATAATAAAAACAATTAATTCAGGAGATATCCAATTCTTATTCTTCCCATTGGCTGACGGATTTCTACTTGTTACATTTTACGTGTTGGCGATATATTATAAAAAGAAAACTGCCAAACACATGAGGTATATGATTGCCTCTGCTCTGGTTTTAATGGGACCAACTTTCGGACGTATTGGACCAAACTTATTAGGTTGGTCAGAACTTTCAACACAAAATGTAGAGTATGCGATTATTTATACCATCTTGGTTATTCTTATATTATATGACCTAAAAAATAAAAGAAAATTTCAGCCATACTTAATTGCAATTGTTGGCTTTGTTATTCACCAAATGGTTTATTATTGGGTATTCCTATAATTAAAGTGACAGTTTATATACAACTATTATAACTTAGTGACATTTCCGTAGACGAGAAAAACTGCCACCAACAACTAGGACTTCGTCGGGCCTGCAAGGCCAACGATGAAGTTCCAGTTGTACGGAACCGGTGAGTTGAAGTGTGAATCCTATTATGGGGATTGGTATGAATTGAGTTTTTTGGAGGTCTCCGTTATCGGGTAATT
>JANYEA010000081.1 GCA_025363385.1 Bacteroidota bacterium
AGTTGATAGTATAAAAAAATAATATAAAATGGCTTCCCCTCCATCGCATGCGATGGAGGGGAAGCCGATTCCGCGACGGCGGAATACGGCTTGGGTGGTGGATGAATTTTAGATAATTTTACTCATGTGCCACATAATAATCCCTCATCACATTAAATACTTTATCTCTCAACTCCTTCGAAGTAAAACCTTCCACTTCAATTGCAGGTAGAAAGTGAATGGCAACGGGGTGTGGAACAAGCCAAAATATTTTATCGGAAGGCATCGCTTTTTTAGTATGCAAAATCACCGCAGGAATCACAGCTGTTTTAGTATCCACTGCTAATTTAAATGCGCCATCATAGAACTGTTTTAATGGTTCATTCGATTTATTTCTTGTGCCTTCAGGGAAGATACACATGTGGAAACCCTTTTTAAGTGCGGATTTCATGTCATCAAAACTTTTTCTTCTGCTGGCATCACTATTACGATCCACCAAAACAGAACCCCTGGCGTAATAAAAACCAAACAATGGAACTTTAGTAAATTCCTTTTTGGCAATAGTTTGGTTTGGGCCAGGAATAAATGGGGCAGATAAAGGCACATCTAATAATGCATTATGATTGCAGGTAACCACATAGGTTTTACCCTTTTCGAAATGTTCTTTTCCTATTATGGTAACCGGGCAACCAATTAAATGAAGCCATGTCCATTGCCAGCCACGGGCAATACTAATGAACCACCACATTCCTTTTGGATCTTTGATTAGTTTGGTTAAAAGAGATGGTATTATGATGATTAAAAATGTTCCTGCAAAACTTATCAAACCCCAGAATGCCCAGATTCTGGCGAATATTTGTAAAAGAATACCTGGCTTAGCTTGTCTTGATTTCATTGTACATTTATATAGGATGCAATATCTTAATTTTATTTGAGAATATTGAAAGGGCTACAGCTTCCAGTCAATCGGATCATATCCCTTTTGCATCAAAAAATCATTGGATTTGCTAAAATGTTTGCATCCAAAAAAGCCTTTGTCGGCACTAAAAGGTGAGGGGTGTGCTGCTTTTAAAACACAGTGTTTGTGTCCATCAATCAGAAGTTGTTTTTCCTGGGCAAATTTTCCCCACAATAAAAAAACCAGGTCCTTTTTGTTGGCAGATAAATGACTGATCACGGCATCAGTAAATTGGAGCCATCCAATTTGGGAATGACTTGCAGGTTCATTTGCTCGAACGGTTAAACTTGCATTCAATAAAAGAACTCCTTTCTCGGCCCAGGAGCTAAGGTTGCCGGATAAGGGAATTGAGATGCCGATATCGGTTTGTAATTCTTTGAAAATGTTCTTGAGAGAACGGGGAATGGGTACTCCGTCTTGTACTGAAAAGCTTAAACCATGTGCTTGGCCAGGTCCATGATAGGGATCTTGACCTAAAATCACCAATTTTACCTGATAAAAAGGTGTTTTTTCAAAAGCTTTGAAAATATGATTGCCAGCGGGGTAGATTTGCTTGTTTAAGGCCCTTTCTGCCTTTAAATGATCCACTAATTGTAAAAAATAGGGTTTTTCAAACTCCTCTTTTAGTTGTTCTTTCCAACTTTCTTCCATTTTTATGGTCATTGTTTGCAAATGGTTTTGGATGCAAACTAATTAAAATTTATTTTTGCCGCCCTTCAGATAAGGTAAACCTGTTTGAAGCACATTTTTTTGGTTCGGTAGCTCAGCTGGATAGAGCAACTGCCTTCTAAGCAGTAGGTCATTGGTTCGAATCCAATCCGGATCACCATCCCATATAGGAAACAAATAAGCGCCTCAATTTCTTTAGAGATTGGGGTGTTTTTTTGTAAGGCATTTAATTGATAAATTTTACTGATTACTAAAATGTTCCATTTAAATATGTATTTTTATTACACTATTTAATCATCAGCATATTTGAAACAATCCATTTCATATATTACCACCTGTTTCATCATCTTAAGTATATTGTTCTTTTCCTGCAAAAAAACAAGTGTACTGTCATTAGATGATTATCTGAATATCAGCGTAAATGGTACAGATTATAACAGAGTTACGGATACTGGATATTTGTTCACGAATCAAAAAGGTTGTGTGAGCAATAAAATGTATGTGTTAGAAAAAGTAGGTCAGGTTAGTACTTCTACGTTTTTTTTCCATTTGTATATCAATTATTACCAAAACAATAGCGATTTCATAAATGCCCTGCCGGGTGATTATTCTGTAACTCCAGCATATATTGCAAATAATGCCCCTTGTAATTTAGGTATTGAAGTGGCATGCGATAGTGTTCCTTATACTACTACAAGTTTCTGGGTGCTTCAAAACCCGGGAAATACCATCTATAGTGTAAAGAGTATCAGCCCAATGGGAGAAACCAGTAATACAAAACTCTATCAGGTTATCGGTGAGTTTTCTATTGTATTCAAAGACAGCACCAACAAGCTGATACCTGTTTCTGGGAAATTTCAAAAAACACTTTCAATATTGAAGTAATAGATTGTTCTCATCTATTAAATCCATTACTCAATGCAATGGTGCTTTCTATGATTAAATCTTGCCTTCTAATTCTGCGTGTTTGAATTCGTATTTTAATACAATGAAGTAAATAAGAACAATTGCGGCAACAAGGAGTAAATAGAGGGGGTGTTTAATCGTTTTAGTATTTTATTTCAGGCACAAATTATATAACCAAATAATGTGCCACAAAAGCCTAAATGGCCTAATTAATAAGCATAATTAGTAACATTTAGATAACAGTGAAAGTTGATACTTTTCTAACAACTTGATAATTATAGGATTAAGCTGAAGTTTGAACATTAATTTCAAAACCCAACTTTTTTGGCAAGCTATTTGTTTACCTCTCAATAGATATATTTGTAATATTTCCTTTTGAATTCAATCCCTACTCATGAAATCGCGTTCTGATAATAGTACTTATTCATCCATTTCTTCTAAAAATCGATTTTGGGTTAGATCATTTTGCCTTGTTTTTGCATTTTTTCTTTTAAACAAAATAGATGCTAAGAAAGTAATTTTAGGTACTGGGTCTGGATCTGTTAGTCAGACTTCTATGACCGGGTTAACAGCAGGAGATACCCTTGCCATTACACCTGGCACTTATTCTGGGGGCGGTACTTTTAGTAATTTGCGCGACTTAACCATCATTAACAATGGGGGAGTAGTTACTTTCACGGGTACCGTAATCTGGGGGGGAAGTACTATGCATAATATAAAATGGACTGGTGTTGGATATACAGGTGCTTTTTATGGATTTGTATTTAATACAGCTACCGCCTTTTACGGGCAGTCATCACATACAGATAGTACCCGTTTTGATCACTTAGATTTTGAAAATGCTTCTTCTGCAGCATTTGATTTTGGAGATAGTAATTATGGTATTACGTTCAATGGCAGCAGTGCTTCTTATAAAATGCATTGCATGACTTTTTCTGATTTAAAGGTTTTTAATTCTTCCTTATTTATCATTACAGGTTACAATGATCCTACTGCAGCAGCAAATAATCTTTGTGATTCCATTGATATGCATAATATTATCATACAGGATTTACAAGGTCCAGGACAACAGGTAAGGGGTACTATGACACATTTTAATATGTACAATTGGACGATTACTTATTCTGGAACAAATACACTTGTAGGTGATCAGGGGGTTCTCTATATAAATGGTAACGGAAGTATTCATCACAATTACATGCATGGCGGTAGAGGGTATCTGGCTAGGATAGTTAGTTTTAGCATGAAGCCGTTACAGGATTCAACGCTTTTTTATAATAATATTATATTGTCTACTACCCATTATGGTGGACTTGATATAAGATGTGATAGTGTTGATATTCCTTGGAGGAATTCAGCATACTTAAATCCCATTAAGAATGTGTATGTAGTAAATAACACTATTGGAAATAAATGGAATCAAAATTTTGTGGTACCAGTAGTGGTGCAGTATCAAATGCACAATAACAATATTTTGTATTGTAAAAATAACCTCAGTTTTGCTGCAGATCCAAATGTGACCAATCTTCCACAGGACGGCATTTTAGTGGACTATAATCAGGGCAATGGAAAAGTAGACACTTCCAACAATAAATATTTTAGTGCTGCAGCTATATTAAGTTACTTACAAGATACCCTAGCTACCTGCAGACCAAAAGCAGTTTCTGTATTGAATGGTGCTGGTGTTCCTTATAATTTTATAGCGACAGATTATTATGGAAAAATAAGACCAACACCACCTTCTATTGGTGCAGTTGAATATGCCGGAATTTCTAGTACTGTAATTGCAAATGCAGGTGCAAATCAAACGGTTACTCTTCCCCTCGATTCGGTGACCTTATCGGGTGTTGGATCAGTTGCTATTAATGCTACTATTTCATCATTTCAATGGACACAGTCTTCCGGGCCAAGTAATGCAAAATTAGGATCGCCTATTTTAGTAAATACGATGGCTTCAACCCTTAAAGCAGGAGTATATGTGTTTAGTTTAAAAGTAAAAAATAGCAATAACGATTCGTCTATTTCTTCAGTAACTATCACGGTGAATCCTCAAAATTTTCCTCCTGTGGTTAGTGCAGGGGTAACCCAAACAATAACGCTTCCAACTAGCACAGTTACTTTAACGGGAACTGCCACTGATGCTACTGGAACAATTGCTTCATATTTATGGACCCAGGTTTCTGGCCCAAATACCGCAACAATCACTAGCAAGGCAGCAATTTCTTCTACAGTAACTGGATTAATTGCAGGATCCTATGTTTTTCAATTGCAGGCAACCGATAATCTTGGATTATCTGGAAATGCGTCTGTTACTGTAATGGTTAATCCCGCTCCAACAGTAACAAATTTGCCGCCTGTTGTGAATACGGGAATCGATCAAACAATTACGGCACCTGTTAGCACCGTCTCTGTGGATGGCTCTTTATCAAGCGATCCTGATGGATCAATTGCCACATTTGTTTGGAGTCAAATTTCCGGCCCTTCTACCAGTACAATTACAACTCCTACAACCGCCAAAACATCCATCTCTTCTCTAGTTCCAGGAATTTATGTATTTAAATTAACGGTTACAGATAATTTGGGGCTTTCTGCCAGTGCGCAAATAACCATAAATGTAAACGTGGCAACAGCCATTTTCCCAAACCCTAATGAAACAACAGAAACAATGTTGGTATTTCCAAATCCAACAACTAATCAAATGAATTTGGCAGTATCAAATAGTTTAATGGGTACAATGACTATTTCAATTATTGATGTACAAGGAAAAATGTTTTATACTGAAAAAATCAATAAAAAAGCTACCCAATTAACAACTCCAATTAATGTGTCAAAACTACCTGGTGGAACCTATTTCTTATTAGTCAATTTTAATAAATCCACTCAGAACAATACCAAGTTTATCAAACAGTAAAACAGTTGAGGTGGAAATAAGAGCTTTTTGCCTGAAGATTATCTTTAATCTTCGGATTCAGCTTTATTTATTAAGAAGAATAGTACAGAAAAGTAAGCTACAATAATTGCTGAAATCATTAATAAAAAATGCATATCGGGGGGATTTGACCCCTAAGCTAATATTTACTTTTCTATGGGATATTCAGAAACAAATCAAATAGTATAACAATTTAAGCGCCGCAAATATTTCAAATTCATAATTACCTATAAATGAATTAGTTGATATTATTGGAGATTTTGTTCGAAACTACTGAAATAGCCTTCGAATGCGCTTTGCTAATGCTTTCCAAAGTCCCCCATCAATTTGAATTCTTCTATCGGAAGTCCATACTAATGCCTTTGGGTTAGTTACATAAAATAGTTTGCCATAGCCCTGATCTCTTAATTTTAATGCAATCCATCCATCTCCATCTGTACCTGTTTGAGGGGGATGATTAAATCCATCCACTTGTAATCCCTGTTCTCTTCTATACCCTGAATTAAAGCCATACACATTTACTGCTTCATCTTTTAAATACTTATTTAAAAATCGAAAGAAATCTGCAAAATATTCATAAAAAAAATAAGTAAACCTGCCCGTTTTGCCAATGGGTATAAAAGCCAATCTCCCATAAACCACAGCAACTTTTTCATCATTAAAAAATGGCTTAGTCATTTCATTTATCCAATCTGGGGGATAAATAGAATCAGCATCTGCGTTTAAAATAATTTGACCTTTTGCTTTTGCTAACCCGGCATTCCTTGCAGCTGCAATCCCTTTTTTGGTTTCTAACAAGCATTGAATACCAGTTGCATTTACAAGCTCTTCTGTTTTATCTGTTGAATTATTATTTACCACAATAATTTCTACAGATTTTGATATTATATTATTCGTTAAAGAATATAGAGTTTGAATGATGCTGTCTTCTTCATTATAAGCTGGTATTACAACAGAAATTTCAGGAGTTCCGGCGAACATCGTTTTATAAGAAGCTTGAATTGTAGCTATTTTTTCAGCAGAAGTTAAACTAGAATCGTAACATTTTGTGATTTGAGCAGGAATCCACATTGGACGCATAAGGAAAACATTTAATTAAAACTCGTTAAATCTTTTTATTATTCAAAACTTATATCGGATTAAGCATCAGTTCTACGAATATAAATTGATTACAAAGTCCATTTATAAGATAATTATTTTTAAGACTATATATAATTATCGACATTCGTGGCCTAACGTTGAACTTTGGTGCACCAATGCTCATCTTAATATTGACTTATGAGTTATAATTATTTACCACTTGATCATAATTGGTTGAATTTTGAACAGATAAAAGACCTGCTTGATTTTAATCAGCAAATATCCATCACTTTTGATGCCCACGAAAAGATCACAGCTTGTAGGAAATATCTTGATTCAAAGATGAAAGATGCGGGAAGTCTTTATTATGGGATTAATACCGGCTTTGGATTTTTACAAAATGTACAGATCGATGCGGGTTCAATCGAACAACTTCAATATAATTTATTGGTATCCCACGCATGCGGTTTAGGAGAAGAAGTTCCCAAAGACATTGTGAAATTAATGTTGATGCTTAAAGTAAAATCTTTAAGTTACGGCAATAGCGGAGTACAAATTGATACGGTAAAGCGATTGATTGATATGTTCAATAATGGCGTTACGCCAGTAATATTTACACAAGGATCATTAGGCGCATCTGGAGATCTGGCACCTTTGAGTCATATGAGTTTACCCTTACTTGGTTTAGGTGAAGTGTATTATCAGGGCCAAAAGCAGCCAAGTAAAAAAGTGATGGAAGAATTGAATTGGAGCCCGATACAGTTACAAAGTAAGGAGGGACTTGCACTTATTAATGGTACCCAGTTCATGTGTGCGTATGGTCTTTACTGTTTAAAGAAATCTGAGCATTTGATCGCGATGGCTGATTTAATTAGCGCCATGTCGTTCGATGCTTTTGATTGTATTCTGGAACCATTAGATCCTCATATTCATTCTATTCGTGTACATAAGGGTCAGGTATCTACTGCAAGTGCAGTAAGAAATTATTTAAAGGATAGTGAAATTTCTAAACTCTCTAAAAAGCAAGTACAAGATCCTTATTCCTTCAGGTGTATTCCTCAGGTACATGGTGCCACAAAAGATGCATTTGAACATGTGCAATCTGTATTTATGAGAGAAGCAAATTCTGTTACAGATAACCCAAATATTTTCCCTGAAGATGATCTAATAGTAAGCGGTGGTAATTTTCATGGACAGCCCTTAGCCTTAGTGCTCGATTATTTAGCTATTGCCATGAGTGAACTTGGAAATATATCAGAAAGAAGAACCTACCAACTAATCAGTGGTCAGCGTGGTCTGCCTTTATTCCTCGTAAAGAATCCTGGATTAAATTCTGGATTTATGATTCCTCAGTACACTGCAGCAGGTATTGTAAGTGAAAATAAACAGTTGTGCACCCCATCCTCTGTAGATAGTATTTCATCTTCTAATAATCAGGAAGATCATGTTAGCATGGGTGCCAATGGAGCCACCAAATGTTTGCGTGTAATTAATAATGTAGAAAAAATATTGTCAATTGAATTAATGAGTGCTGCTCAGGCGCTCGATTTTAGAAGGCCTTTAAAGAGTTCTTCCCAGGTTGAAGCATTGATGGAAGGATTTAGGAAAGTGGTGAGTTTTAATGAAGTGGATCGATTGTTACATGATGATATGATTCGCTCAATTGAGTATATGACCGACTATCAAGTATTTAGTAAATAAATTATCTATATTTTCTCATTTTCAACAGAATAAGTATTATTTTTTCGCTGTAAATAAACTATATGAAACAAATCTTATCATTTTTCTTCGCTATCTGTATCTCAGTAGCCTCATTTGCTCAAGCAACTGAACAAAACCTTTCTGAAAAAGTTAAATTGGTATTCCCTGGAAAGCCTGAAGCTACCGAAATGCCTAATGGCCCTAAAGTGTTCTCTTTCAAAAAAGATAGCACTATCGCATATATGGGTATGGCATTCGATCTAAGCCCGATGGGTTTAACCGAAGACGTGATTGCATCAGCTGGTGATGGTTTATGGGATCAAATCAAAGGAGGAATGATGGGCCAGATGGCTGGAGCTTCACTTATAAAAGACGAAGTGGTGCAATTTAAAGGGAAGAGTTCATTATACCTTGAAATTGATGGGTCGGGCTCTACAGCTCCTCAGTTAAAAGGTAAAAAAGCATTTGGATACTTATTTTTTAGTGGCGCTATTTTGCATCAAGTGCTGTACTATTCATCAGATCCAGCAGCTAAAAAAGAAGATGCAACTGCATTCTTTGAATCTGTAGTGATAGCTAAATAAGGAAGTTATTTATTTCTGAAAAATGCCGTTTTGCATAATAAAAAATGCGAAGCGGCATTTTTGTTTTTACTGATGCAAGTTGGCATTTTATAAGAAGCCCCCAATTTCGTACATTCGCTTTTAAGAAATGAATTAGAAATGAGTGAAGACAAAAGCCTGAATTTTATTGAAGAAATAGTAGAAGCTGATTTGAATATTGGAAAATACCAGTCTATTCTCACCAGATTCCCTCCGGAACCTAATGGTTACCTGCATATCGGACACGCTAAAAGCATCTGTTTAAACTTTGGTCTTGCCAAAAAATATGGTGGTAAAACAAACCTACGTTTTGATGATACAAACCCTAGCACAGAAGAAACAGAATATGTAGATAGTATTAAAGAAGATGTTAAATGGTTGGGTTTTGAATGGGCAGCAGAATTATATGCTTCCAATTATTTTGAACAGATCTATCAGTTTGCCGTTCAGCTTATTGAAAAAGGATTAGCATATGTAGATGATAGTAACAGCGAAACAATTGCATTAGAAAAAGGCACACCCACTCAGCCAGGAATTGAAAATGCTTTTAGAAGTAGAAGCATTACTGAAAACCTCCAGTTGTTTGCGGATATGCGTGCTGGAAAATATAAGGATGGCGAAAAAGTAGTTCGTGCTAAAATTGATATGGGTAGTCCAAACATGCATATGCGCGACCCGATTATTTATCGGATCAAACACGCACATCATCATAGAACAGGAGATGCCTGGTGTATATATCCGATGTATGATTTTGCACACGGACAAAGCGACTCTATTGAAAATATAACACATTCAATTTGTACACTTGAATTTATACCACACCGTCCATTATATGATTGGTGTATAGAGAAACTTGAAATATTTCCTTCTAAGCAATACGAGTTTGCACGCCTTAACATGACCTATACGGTAATGAGTAAGCGAAAACTATTGCAATTAGTAAATGAGCAACATGTAAATGGCTGGGATGATCCTAGAATGAGTACCATTTCTGCTATGCGCAGAAGAGGCTACCCGGCAGAAAGTATTCGTGAATTTTGCGACAAAATAGGAGTTGCAAAAAGAGAAAATTTGATCGACTTAAGTTTATTAGAATTTTGTGTTCGGGAGCGTTTAAATAAAACCGCAATGCGAAGAATGGTTGTTTTTGATCCGCTAAAAATTGTGATTACAAATTATCCGAATACAACTGAATATTTAGAAAGCGAAAATAACCCGGAAGATCTTTCAACCGGAACCAGAAGCATTCCATTTAGTAATGTAATTTTTGTAGAGAAGGATGATTTTATGGAAGTAGCACCTAAGAAATATTTTAGGTTATCACCTGGTCAAATGGTACGTTTAAAAAGTGCCTATATTATTAAATGTGATGATTTTATTAAAGACCAAGATGGTAATATTGTAGAACTTCATTGTAGCTATATTCCTGAAAGCAAAAGTGGTTCTGATACATCAGGCATAAATGTAAAAGGCACTTTGCAATGGGTAAATGCAGCTACAGCTATTAAAGCAGAAATTCGATTATACGATCGCTTGTTTAAAGTAGAAGATGTGGCAAATGCGGAGGGCGATTTTAAAGATTATATTAATCCCGATTCGCTTCAAATTATTGCAAATGCTTACGCAGAACCAGCTTTAAAAACAGATAACGCTGATGTGGCTTTTCAATTTATCAGAAAAGGTTATTTTGTAATTGACCGCGATAGTACGCATGATCAACTGGTTTTTAATAGAACAGTAAATTTAAAAGACGGATGGGCTAAAGAAGCAAAGAAAGCTTAATGATTCCCATGAATTTATCTACGCAGTTTATTAGCAATTGGGAAAAACAGTTTCCAAATTGGAGACCTGGTAATTGCCATTTATTACTGGCAGTGAGCGGGGGAGTGGATAGTATTGTATTAGTGAACTTGATAAAAGAAGCAGGATTTACATTTAGCATAGCACATGTAAACTTTCAGTTACGTGGCGCCGATAGTGAAAGAGATGAGTTATTTGTTTCTTCTTTAAGGGGGGCTACTGAAATTTATACAAAGAGGTTTAATACAGCTGAATTTGCCGGACAACACAAAATGGCCATTCAGGAAGCTGCTAGAAAATTACGATACCAATGGTTTGCTGAATTATTAAATGAGCTGCATGCTAAAATTGGCAAACCTGTATTTTTGGTAACCGCTCATCATGGTGATGATAATATCGAAACTGTTCTCATGAATTTTTTCAGAGGTACAGGCATTCTAGGGCTGCGTGGAATCTTAGCTTTTCAGCAAGATCTTTTATTAATACGACCATTACTGCCTATTAGAAAAATACAACTGATCAATTACGCCAAAGAGAATGGTCTGCGATTTGAAGAAGATATTTCCAACGAATCTGATAAATACACTAGAAACTTTTTCAGAAATCAACTGATACCTCAGATACAAAAAGTGTTTCCTACTGCTGAAGAAAATATGCTGGAAAATATTGAGCGTTTCAAAGATGTATCTGGTATCTATCAAGATGCGATTACAAGTAAATTGAAGAATTTATGTGAGCAGAAGGGAACTGAAATTCATATCCCAATTCTGAAGTTAAAAAAGGAAAAATATTTGATAACTATCCTTTGGGAAATGTTGAAGTTATATGGGTTTAGTTCAGCTCAAACCGCCGAAGTCATAAAATTAATGGATGGGGATAATGGAGCATTTATTTCAACCATCACTCATCGTGTGATCAAGAATAGGAAGTGGTTGATCATTGCCGAAAAAGAAAAAGCTATTATTCCTTTTCATGTAATTGAATCCGGCGATTCCAGATTACAATATTCACAAGGTACTCTGCAGTTAACCCAATTCGAAAATAATATTAATATCGTAAATCCAAACCCATCTTTTGCTTTACTTGATCTGTCGAAAATCCAGTTCCCATTATTAGTGAGAAAACCGAAATCGGGTGATTATTTTTATCCTTTAGGAATGCAGAAAAAGAAAAAAATTAGCCGTTTCTTAATCGACCTTAAATTATCGAAAACACAGAAAGAAAACTGCTTTGTGTTAGAGAGCAATAAAAAAATAGTTTGGGTAATCGGATATCGAATTGATGATCGATTCAAGTTGCAAAAAAGTTCAGCTATTGTATTACAGGTTCATTGTTCCTAAAGACTTCTCATATAATCTGTAACCTGACTAATAAACATCTCTACAGGTCGGTAGTTGCTTAAAAACTGACTGCATACGATTAAAAATACAATTCCAAAAATGCCTCCCCAGATATGGGCTGAATGATTGATATTTCCATGTCCTCTTTTAGCAAGGTAGGCTGATAAAATTAAAAAGATTGGACCGAACACAAATCCTGGAACCATGATGGGTATAAGAAATAACCCCATTTTCATCGTAGGAAAAATAAATATTCCAGCAAAAATTACAGCAGAAACTGCCCCTGAAGCCCCAAGACTCCTATAATGATAATTTTCTTTATTATTTAAATAAGTGGGTAAAAGGCAAACTATTAAAGCAATCAGGTATAATAAAATGTAGAGCGGTTTACCCTTGTCTCCAAAAATTTGCATAAATGCTTCTTCTACCATTCTTCCAAAAAGGTAGAACGAATACATATTAAATGCCAGATGCATAATGTCTGCATGAATAAAACCACAAGTGATAAACCGATACCACTGATTACGATTGGTAACTGCAGGTGGATAGAAGATCAGGTCTTCCATTATTTTCTCATTTGAAAAAGCAGTGAAGGAAACAATACAGGTAATGGCAAGAATGATAACGGTGATAGTAAACATGCCGGCAATTTAATATATTCTACATGGTAAAATCAAAAAGTAAGATGAATATTATGTTAGTATTATTTCCTTTCATCTAAATATGGTGGTATTTCTCATTCCTCAAAATACTGCATGCCCTGTAAATCTGTTCTGATAAAACGAGCCTGACAAGCATATGTGGAAAAACAAGTTTCGATAAACTCCAGGTGGTATTGGCTCTTTTAAATATGGGTTCATCTACACCATAAGCACCGCCTATTAAAAATATAAGCCGCTTGCAGCTTTCATTAGCCCTTTGTTGAATCATTTGTGCAATACCTGGCGAATCGAACATTTGGCCCCTTTCATCTAATAAAACAAGATAGTCTTCTGGTAAAATTTGTTGTAATATGAGTAAACCTTCTGCCTTTTTAAGTCCGGATTCCGATAAGCTAGCTGCAATTTTTGGAGGTGCAATAATCTGCCAACTTACGGGAAAGTATTTACTTATTCTTCCAGTGAAATCTTTGATTCCATCTTCTACAAAAGGTTCATTTGATTTGCCAACAGAGATAAATAAGATTTTCATATAGCAAAAATTGAGTTTCTGTTGCTCTTTGTGATTTTCTTCACAGAACTCGGCAGCAAAATTGCGATGATTCTGTATTAGCACTCTTCTAATATAAATATAACAAACATCGGATAGAATTTTACTTGACATTTTTAACGTTCATAAAAAACAACTGTCATGTTAACTATCCCCAAAAAACTGTTACCCCTACTTTTTTGTATTTTTTTCTTTCATTTATCGATAGATGCTCAAAACAGTAAAGCACCAATTAGTTTTGGTATTCAACTAGGAACTTTTATCTATCAGGGAGATCTTGTTCCAAGTTTTGCTGGTTCTTTCCGCACTGCAAAGCCCATGATTTCTTTGCTTGTTAATAAGCCGATATCCAATAATTTTTCTCTGAGGGGTAGCATTTCCGCCGGACAAATCAGTGCTGATGAAAATGCCTATACTAGCCCTGCCTGGCGCCAAACAAGGGCTTTCAATTTTAATTCTCCATTGTCGGAAATGGCAGCTGTGATGGTGTTTGATTTTGCCGACCAAACTCTTGATAATACTGGAAGAATAAGTCCATATGTTTTTGCAGGAGGAGCGCTTTCATTTCTAAATATTCATCGGGATTGGTCGAAATTTAATTTTGCTGCCTTCGATTCTAAATCACCCATATTGGTTGGATTAGGTCAGGATACTATCCGTCAAACACCCTCTATTTTACCTGTAATTCCAATAGGTGCAGGTTTAAAGTATACCATCAACTCTCATTGGTCTATGACAACCGAACTGAACTATCGCTATAGTTTTTCTGATTATATCGATGGATTTAGTAAATCGGCAAACCCGCATGCAAATGATTCTTATTATAGCCTAACCATTGGATTAAACTACCATTTATACAATAATAGCATCAAATGTCCACCTGCTAAACTTTAATACAAGGTTGACCTAAAAAGACCATTCATCTAAAATGCTAAAATGTTTAGTATTTTAGATGAATGGAATGGCAGATTATTATCAGGTACGATCAGCAATATATACATTTAAATGCTAATGTAATATATAGTTCAGATCAGATTGAACGAATTAAAATTATAGGGAAGAACAGAAGTATTGTTTTACAGAATAATCGACCTCTCTTACTATCAAGGGGATTGAAGTCGAAAAGAATTGATTGGAAATTAGTGGAAGGTGAATTGCATAATAGTTATGTTTTGAAGGCAATCATTAAGAAGCTAGAAAAATATTTAAAAACGAAATCAAATTCGAGCTTATAATATTTTACTATCTTTTATAGAATTTTCTATTTCTTTACAAACCGCTAAAACGCACTGGAAATTCCATAACTAACTTCTGCTATGCCCAATAAAGCTACTTCAACTCGATTTGCTTTTATTATGATCACATCCTTGTTTTTTATGTGGGGATTTGTTCATAATCTAGATCCTATTTTGATCCCTCATTTAAAGAAATCTTTTAGTTTAACAACGCTCCAATCATCACTAATTGATTCCTCTGTTTTCATTGCCTATTTTGTAATGGCATTACCTGCAGGTTATATTATGAAGACCTATGGATATAAAGCTGGAATAATCACAGGATTAGCTTTGTTTGCATTAGGATCTTTCTTGTTTATTCCTGCGGCTAATACACAACAATATTTATTTTTTTTAGGAGCGCTTTTTATTATTGCTTGCGGACTAACAATTTTAGAAACTGCAGCAAATCCCTATGCTTCTTTATTAGGGGATCCTGCTACCTCCACACAACGTTTAAATTTTGCTCAATCTTTTAATGGCCTGGCAGTTACACTAGCACCAATTATTGGTGCTAGGATGATTTTAACAAAAGGAAGCAGTGATGAAGTATTGGCTGGGATGACGGAGGCTGCCAGAAAAATAGCGCTTGCTTCAGAAGCAGCTTCTGTAAAGACCCCTTATTTTGTATTAGGTAGTATTATCGTTCTAATCACCATCATTTTTGCCCTAATTAAATTACCCGAAATAAAACCGGAAGACGCTTCAATATCAGGTAAGAGTATTCAACACACATTGCGTCATATACATTTGAGATGGGCAATTGCTGCACAGTTTTTCTATGTAGGAGCACAGGTTAGTGTGTTAAGTTTTTTTATTCTGTATGCAATGAAGGCATCAGGTATTGATAAAATTAAAGCAGCAGATTATTTGGGAATGGGTTGTGGTGTGGCATTTATGATTGGTAGATTTGCGGGCACTTTTTTTATGAAGTATATTAAGCCTTCTAATTTGCTGGCATCGTATGCAGCCATCAATGTTTTGTTATCATTCGCAGCCATGTTTGTACATGGTATGCCTGCAGTTTATATAGTAATTGCTATTGCTTTCTTTATGTCTATCATGTTTCCAACTATTTTTTCTTTGGGTATTAAAGAGTTAGATGCCGATACTGAAATGGGAAGTAGTTTAATAGTAATGTCTATTGTTGGTGGAGCTATTTTACCCCCTGTTCTGGCATTAATTAGTGATATTTCTGGAGATATTCAACTTGGCTATATTGTACCCTTGATTTGTTTCGGATTTGTTTTCTATTTTGGGTGGAAAGGATATCGGGTATTACCCATCAAATAACCAATATTAAAATAATAGACCATTGAAAAGATATTGTTTCACATTGGACCTTTATGATGACCCTAAGTTGATGCAAGGGTATGAAGAATGGCATTCAAAAGTGTGGCCAGAAATTATAGAAAGTATCCAATCTGCAGGTATTGTGGATATGCAGATATACAGGGTAAGTAATCGGCTTTTTATGATCATGGATGTGAATGATCTGTTTAGTTTTGAAGCAAAGGAAAAGTCGGATCATGAAAATGAAAAAGTGCAGGAATGGGAAAAATTAATGTGGCAATATCAGCAACCTTTACCATTTGCAAAGCCCGGTGAAAAATGGGTGATAATGAATGAAATATTCTCATTGAAATAAATTTTATGTTTAGTCTTACAAGTAAATCAGCCGTTATTACTGGAGCAGGAAGCGGAATTGGAAAGGCAATTGCAATACTCTTTGCCAAACAAGGTGCAACAGTTCATATTATTGAATTTAATTTAGATGCTGCAGAAAAAGTGGTGTTAGAAATTAATGCCTTGGGCGGAGTTGCAATAGCTCATCAATGTGATGTTAGTAATCAGCAATTGATGGCACAAGTATTTGATGAAATTGGTGCATTCGACATACTAGTTAATAATGCAGGAATTGCACATGTAGGAAATGTAGAAAATACAAATGCTGATGACTTTGAGAAAATATTTCGGGTAAATGTACAGGGTGCTTATAATGCCATTCATTGTGCAATACCCTTGATGAAGAAAAATACGAAAGGCGTAATTTTAAATCTTGCTTCTATCGCTGCAATTGTTGGCCTGCCTGATCGGTTTGCCTATAGCATGAGTAAAGGTGCCATTTATGCCATGACATTAAGTGTTGCTCGAGATTATCTTTCTGAAAACATACGTTGTAATTCTATTTCACCTGCAAGGGTGCACACTCCATTTGTGGATGGTTTTATCGGTAAAAATTATCCTGGAAAAGAAGCGGAAATGTTTGATAAACTTTCTAAAAGTCAGCCCATTGGCCGAATGGGAAATGTAAATGAAATAGCGGCATTAGCACTATACCTCTGTAGTGATGAAGCTGGATTTATTACCGGAAACGATTATCCTATTGATGGAGGATTTATAAAATTGAACAATTAATACCTTTTAAATGAAAAAACTACTGCTCTTAGTATTTCCTTTGATAATAAGTGTTTGTGTTAAATCACAACAAACTTATTCACCAACTTCAGAAAACCTTGCTGCTCGAGCGCAGTTTCAAGACATGAAATTTGGGATGTTCATACACTGGGGTGCATCCAGTGTATTGGCTAATGGAGAATGGGTAATGAATAATCGGGGAATACGGCAGGAAGATTATAAACTGTTACAAAAAGTCTTTAATCCAACTGATTTCAATGCGAAAGAGTGGGTAACGATTGCTAAAAATGCAGGGATGCAATATATTACCCTTATTACCCGACACCACGATGGCTTTAGTAATTTTGATACGAAAGCTTCTGATTGGAAAATTACAAATACCATTTACGGAAAAGACATCGTAAAAGAAATAGCAGATGAATGTCATACGCAAGGAATAAAAATTTGTTTTTATTATTCTTTGTTAGATTGGTATCGGTCAGATTATCAATGGGAGACAGGTAAAACGGGTAAAAAATCTGGACGTACTGAAAAAAGTAATTGGGATTCTTATATTAGTTTTATGAAAAATCAATTAACGGAATTACTCAGTAATTATGGTGAGGTTTCTGGTATTTGGTTTGATGGACATTGGGATCAATTAGATAATGATAGTGATAAATCTTTGCAATCAAAAGTTAACTGGCATTATGATGAAATTTATCAATTAATACACCAACTTCAACCAAAATGTTTAATTGGAAATAATCACCACTTACTACCAATAGCAGGAGAAGATTTTCAAATGTTTGAAAAAGATTTACCTGGATACAATACTACAGGATTCGGTGGTGCGGATATTTCAAAATTACCTCTGGAAACCTGTGAAACAATGAATGATGCTTGGGGATATAATATCACTGATAGAAATTTTAAATCATCTAAAGCTATCATACATTATCTGGTTAACGCTGCAGGAAGAAATGCTAATTTCCTTTTAAACGTTGGGCCAAAACCTAACGGACAAATTCAAAAAGAATTCGTTGATACCTTAGCTATCGTTGGAAACTGGATGAACAAAAATGCAGTGAGCATAAGAGGCACAAGAGGTAATATTGTTGCTGCTCAGGATTGGGGTGTGATAACACAAAAGAGTAAAACAATTTATGTGCATATTCTAGATAAAAAAGACAATAACAGTTTTGTTTTTATTCCTCAGTTAAGTGAGAAAATAAATATGGCCAATCTTTTAAACAGCAATACAGTTGTAAAATTTAAACAAGTGGCCGAGGGGGTGTTTATTTACCTGGAAGGCATACAATTAAACGATATCGATACCATTATTCAACTTAATTAGGAAAATATTTTTATGAAATTAATACGATTTGGAAACATTGGAAATGAAAAACCAGGAGTACATATCAATGGTAAAAATTACAAGATTAATAATTGGGTGACCGATTATGATGAAAACTTCTTTGGAAATAATGGGTTACAGAAATTAAATGATGAAATAGAAAATGGTTCCAGTGCCTTAGAAGAAATTCCGGAAGGTACTCGGTTAGGTTGCCCGGTGGCAAGACCTTCAAAAATTGTTTGTATCGGTCTTAACTATGCCAAGCATGCGAAAGAGACCAATGCTGCACTACCCTCTGAGCCCATTATATTCTTTAAATCCACTACTTCTATTGTTGGCCCTAATGATGCTATCGTTATTCCGAAGGGCTCAGTTAAAACAGATTGGGAAGTGGAGTTGGCCGTTGTAATTGCTAGGAAAGCAAGTTATATAGCAGAAGAAGATGCCCTGAATTATGTAGCAGGATATTGTTTGCACAACGATGTGAGTGAAAGGGCATTTCAATTAGAAAGGGGAGGTACCTGGGATAAAGGAAAAGGTTGTGATAGCTTTGCACCCCTCGGACCTTGGTTAGCTACCAAAGATGAAATTGCGAATCCTCATAATCTAAGACTTTGGTTGAGCTTAAATGGTAAAATAGTACAAGATAGTAATACCGATGACCTGATTTT
>JANYEA010000119.1 GCA_025363385.1 Bacteroidota bacterium
ATTCACTTAGCTGAATTTTATTCTGTAAAACTAGCATTCGGCAATGTTTTCAATTACAACCACAAAATAAAAAAAAAGAGCAAAAACTTGCGTTTTTACTCCTTTTAATTTTAACTCCTTAACACTTTTTCAGTGCCCTCCGAAATTCGGGAGGACCTTTTTGCAAAAAGTAATCATATTAGAAATACAATAAAGTAATTCTACAATTTACTAATTATTTCTTAGTAGAGTCAACCTTTGCAGCAGCAGAGTCAACTTTAACAGCAGAAGAATCGACTTTCATAGCAGCAGAATCCACTTTTACTACTGGAGTATCAGCTTTAACTTCTTTGTTCTCACCGTTGTTACAAGCTGCCATTACACCAGCTACAGCCAAAATTGCGAATACTTTTTTCATTGTAATTTTGTTTTTTAAAAATTTTTAATGGCGCAAAGATAATATCCTCCAAATAAATTACAAATAATATAACATATATTTTTAAAATTAATATGTACTATTTTTTCCGGAAGAAAATCCTAATGGGAACACCCGTTAGTTTAAACTTCAGTCTCAGTTGATTTTCAAGGTAATTTTTATATGCTGGCTTAATATCTTCTGGGTAATTGGTGAAGAACGCAAAAGACGGCACTGCAGTTGGTAACTGAGTAACGTATTTAATTTTCACGGTATTTCCCCTTACAACTGGAGCGTGATACGCTTCTATAGCCTTCAGCATAATATCATTTAGTTGAGAAGTTGGAATTTTACGGTTCCGATTATCATTTACTTCAATAGCCAGTTCAATGGCTTTGAAAATCCTAGTCTTCTCAAGTACGGAAATAAACAGAATAGGCACATCTGTAAAAGGAGCAAATTTTGTCTTCAATAACTTTTCGTAATCACGTGCGGTATTGGTTTCTTTTTCAACCAGATCCCATTTGTTGACAAGCACTACAATTCCCTTTCCTTTTCTGGTAGCTAGGCTAAATATGCTTACATCCTGTGCAGTGATTCCTTTTTTTGCATCGATCAATAGCATACATACATCTGCATCATCCATTGCCTTGATGGCACGTATAATAGAGTAAAATTCAAGGTCATCCTTTTCAGAACTTTTTTTACGAATTCCTGCAGTATCTATGAGCATGAATTCTTTCTGAAACATTTTATAATGGGTATGAATGGTATCACGGGTGGTACCAGCGATATCGCTCACGATAGTTCTTTCTTCTCCTATCAATGCATTTAGCAAAGATGATTTCCCCACATTTGGCTGACCAATAATGGCGAACTTAGGAAGTTCATTATCGCGCAAGGTTTCATCAGAATCTTCTGCCTTCATGACTTCAGTAACAGCATCAAGTACTTCTCCGGTTCCGCTACCTGTAATACTACTCACAAAAAAAGTATTTTCAAGACCCAGACTATAAAATTCTGTAGCATCTAACTGACGGGTACTATTGTCTACTTTATTCACCACCAAATAGACAGGCTTAGTAGTTCTGCGTAACATATCGGCCATCACTTCGTCTAAATCTGTAATACCTGTTACAACATCTACCATGAAAATAATGGCATTCGCTTCATCAATCGCAATTTTTACTTGCTTTCTGATTTCTCTTTCAAAAATATCATCGGTATTAGGTACAAATCCGCCAGTGTCTACCACATTAAAAGTTTTGCCATTCCAATCGGTAACACCGTACTGACGATCACGCGTTACACCGCTTTCATCATCCACAATCGCTTTACGTTGTTCGAGTAATCGGTTGAAAAAAGTACTTTTTCCAACATTTGGTCTTCCCACAATTGCTACTGTATAACTCATAATTAAACCTCCTTAATAATGTTTTTATGTTAGTTACCTGAAATTTCAAGCTAACCATTATTTATATCCGTATTCTTTTAATTGCAAGTCATTATCGCGCCATTTAGGACGCACTTTTACAAACAATTCCAGAAATATTTTCTTATCGATAAACTGTTCAATATCTTTTCGAGCCAGGGTTCCGATTTCTTTGATCATTTTTCCTTTTTCACCAATGATGATGAATTTCTGTGTATCACGCTGTACAATAATATCGGCCTGAATTTTAACGATGTCTTCTCTTTCCTTAAACTCATTGATCAGCACTGCAGAATGATAAGGTATCTCGTCACCAAACAATTGATAGATCTTTTCTCTGATCATTTCTGATACAAAGAATTTTGTTGGCATATCACTCAAATCATCCTCACTATAGAAAGGTTCTCCTTCAGGTAATAATTCTAAAATTGCCTGCTGTAATTTATTCAGATGCACTTTTTGCAGGGCAGATATTTTTACAATCTTAATGCAATAGCTCTTTTCTGAAAAAAACTTTTCTGCCAAAGCAATTCTTCCATTACCAGCTTTATCAATTTTATTAAGTACAATTAGCGCAGGTACTTTTAAACGTAGTTTCTGAAAGATTTCATCAATCTCTTCCAAATCTTCATTCGCATCAACTATCAGTAAAGCAATATCAGCATCCTCCAAAGCACTTTTCACGGAGGTCATCATGTGTTCGTGCAACCTATATTGCGGATCTATGATCCCGGGTGTATCAGAAAAAATGATTTGATATTCGCCAGGTGAATTTAAGAAAGCTTTGATACGATGGCGGGTTGTTTGTGCCTTCGGTGAAGTGATGGCCATTTTCTCCCCGACTAATGCATTGATCAGCGTGCTTTTCCCGGCGTTCGGCTTTCCAAATATGTTTACAAACCCTACTTTCATTTGCTAAAGGTACAAAATAACAAAGGCCTCAAGAGAGGCCTTTTAAGTTGCGAGAGAAGGGATCGAACCTCCGACCTTCGGGTTATGAGCCCGACGAGCTACCGCTGCTCTATCTCGCGATATAAGATTAATCTAATTATCGCATTTTCATTAAGATTTCTTTTTCTCTACCCTATCTCCTCTCTTAATGGGTTGCAAAAGTAGGAGATGCAGGCTTACTTTCCAAAATTATTTGCTATTCGTCTGATTTTCTTTTTACAGAAGCACCTCCACTTGTGCTGATATCCCTAATTAAGCCGGTACCCTTATAAAAAATGGTACTACCTCCACTAGCTTCAGCACTCAGCTCTTTATTATTGGTGATCCGAACTACAGATGCACCGGATGCGTCTATTTTACAATATGCTGTTTTTAATTCATAACCCTTTACATCACATGCCCCCGATATGTCTATAAGTGCATTTTCGGCAGTTCCTGAAATCCTGAAATTGGATGCTCCACTAGCATCCAGTCTTAATTTAACCACTTTTACTTCTCCTGTAAAATCACTTGCACCTGATAACTGAATTTTCAAGTCATCCGAAATGATCATTTCTGCTGTTTTAATATTACAAGCCCCGGAAGCCTCTAATTTGTGCATTTCAATGAAAGTGATATATGCTTTCATTTTATTATTATTACTCCAGGTTTTCCAGTTCCAGCCACTGCCATCAAAATAAATATGCAGTTTGCCATTTCTTACTTCTGTTTTAATACGGGCAAGCGCTTCCGGATTACTGGCACTAATTGCCACAGCCTCTTCCTTTCCCTGAGAAAGGTAAAGATCAATGGCCCCTGAAACTTCCACCCCAGTAAAACCCTTTACAACGCGTACTTCTGCATTTGCATCGAAAACAAGATTCTTTCCGTTTTGAGCATGTACTTGATTGATACAAAAAAGTAACATCAATATGGCCCTTATCTTTTTCATGACTAGTGTTTTGTATTCAACGATAGTTATGTTATAAAGTTACAGTTGGGAATTAAAATCTGATTAGCTATTTTTGCTGCAGACATTCCTCGGGGTGCTGTTCGGAACATATCGAATGGCTGAGATAATACCCGTCGAACCTGAACAGGGTAATGCCTGCGAAGGGAAGGTGTACTGTTTTACAGATCCTCTCCATTTGCTTCCCCTGTTTCCATTATTAACTTTTAAAATCACTAAAATGAAAAAGTTTTTGGGAACAACCATCATTGTATTCCTCACAAGCCTGGCAATTGGCCAAGCAAACAAAACAATCGTTAATGGCATCATCACTGATGCAACCAGTAAAGTACCCTTAAATGGTGCCGTAGTTAGTCTCGGAAAGTCGCAATTGCTGAGCAACAACGGAACTTTCCAATTTAAAAACCTGACAAATGGAAAATACACTTTGATCATCAACAGTCTAGGCTACAAGCCCTATCAAACAGAAGTAGAAGTTGCTGGAACCACCATCCATTTAGAAATTCCACTAACCGGAAACACTTTATACTTGCAGCCGCTAGAAGTAAGGGCAACAAGGGCTTCTAATACTGCTCCCTTTTCGAAAACAAATATTAGTAAAGAGCAAATTGCCATTTTAAATACCGGGCAGGATCTACCCTTTATATTAAATCAAACTCCTTCTACCGTAATTAATTCCGACGCAGGTAATGGTGTAGGATATACCGGTATTCATATCAGAGGTTCTGATGCTACCAGAATAAATGTTACATTAAATGGCATCCCCTATAACGACGCTGAAAGCATGGGCACCTACTTTGTGGATCTGCCAGATTTTGCTTCTTCTATTAATAGCATACAAATTCAAAGAGGTGTAGGTACTTCTTCTAATGGGGCAGGTGCTTTTGGTGCTACATTAAATTTAGCTACCAATGAGTTTAATGAAAAGCAATATACCGAGTTCAACAATAGTTTCGGTTCATTTAACACGTGGAAGAATACACTGAAATTTGGAACAGGCTTAATGGCCAAGCATTTTACTATTGATGCAAGAATCAGTAAAATTTCCAGTGATGGATATGTGAATCGTGCAAGTTCAGATTTGAAATCGCTTTATGTGAGTGCAGCATACGTGAACAACAATTCCTCCTTGCGTTTCAATATTTTTTCAGGTAAAGAAAAAACCTATCAGGCCTGGTATGGCATTTCTGAAACTCAGCTATTGCTGGACCGCAGATATAATCCTGCAGGTATGGAAAAGCCTGGCAGCCCTTATGAAAACCAAACAGATAACTATACACAAACCCATTATCAATTATTTTTTAACCACAATTTTCATTCTAATTGGGCCTTCAGTACTGCACTATTTCTAACCAAAGGAAAGGGTTATTATGAAGAGTATAAAGCAGATCAGGCATATGCCGATTATGGCTTACCAAATCAAGTAGAGGGAAATATTACCTATTCAGGAACAGACATGATCAGGCAGCGTTGGTTAAATAATCAGTTCTACGGACAAATCGCATCTTTGCAGTATAAAATCCAAAATGACGAATTAACTTTTGGAGGAGGATGGACAAAATACGAAGGTCAGCATTTTGGAAATATTATTTGGATGAAGGTTGGAACCGTATCACCTGATTATCATTATTATGATTACCCTGCTACAAAATGGGATGGAAATTTTTATACAAAATGGATGCACAAATTCAATCAGAAATGGCAAAGTTTTATAGATCTGCAATATAGAAATGTAACCCATCAAATGGAAGGGTTCGAAGGCAATGCCAATTTATCTGTTCATAGGAGTTTTCAATTCGTTAATCCAAAAGCGGGTATCACTTATACACATAATGGCTGGCAAGGATATTTGAGTTATGCATTAGGGAATAAAGAACCTAACAGAGATGATTTTCAGGCAAGTCTTTTGAATCAACCAAAGCAAGAATCTTTACACGATTTTGAATTGGGTTTAGAAAAAAGAACTCAAAATGTACATTATGGTGCTACACTATATTATATGAATTACATCAATCAATTGGTGTTAACTGGTCAGATAAACGATGTTGGATCTTATACCAGAACCAATGTTCCTAATAGCTATCGTTTAGGTATTGAATTACAAGTTACTGCTGTGTTTAACAGTTGGCTGAATTTAGCAGGTAACATCAGTTTCAGTAAGAATAAAATTAAATCATATACCGAATATATCGACAACTATGACACGGGTGCACAAGATGCAATTAATCATAATAATACAGATATCTCATTTTCGCCAAATACAATTGGGAGTTTGAATTTACAATTTCAGGTAATGAAAAATTTTGAATTAAGTTTATTGAATAAATATGTAGGTAACCAGTTTATGGATAACACACAAAATGAATCCAGCAAATTAGACCCCTATTTTACCCAAGATATCAGAGCAGTAATAAGTTTAAAAAATAAACTTTTCAAAGAGTGGCATATTATCGGACAACTGAATAATTTATTCAATATAAAGTATCAACCCAATGGTTATGCATATAGTTATGTGTATAATAATGCAAGGGTAAATGAAAATGGTTATTACCCAATGGCAGGTACTAATTTTATGCTTTCGTTGAATTTCAACTTCTAATAGAATTAAGTACACGTAAATAAAAAGTCTCGATGAAACAATTCATCGAGACTTTTTATTTAATTCGGAGTCTTTATTTTGCGATTCTATTCTGCCAGGCTAACATTCCTCCAGAGACATTGATCAGCTTTGAAAAACCTGCTGTTTCAAGCATCATACAGGCTTGACCGCTTCTATTACCACTTCTGCAATAAATATATACTTCTTCATTTTTCAGGTCTTCAATTGCGTCGATATTCAGGGTTTGTACTTGACCAAGGGGTAATAAGATACCGCCGATATTAAAATCGGCATGCTCATGTGGTTCTCTTACGTCTACCAGGTTAATTTTCTCACCTGAATCTATTTTTTCTTTCAGTGCTTCAACAGAAATAGTTTGCATGTAATTAGGTATTTGATTGATTATTGATTGTTGAGTAATTGCGTAGTATCTTTTATCGGTGCCACTGCACTAATATAAATATCTAAGAGTTGACCACTCTTGATTTTGTTTGCAGATTTTTGACCAGGAATGGTTTCAAGATAAATGTCAGGGCTCTGTTTTACAATAAAGGAAGCATTAGTATCAGAGATAGTACCTACTGGAATGATGGAACCAATATTTAAACTTAAGGAAGAAAGCCAGCTTTTTGCTTCCACTAAAGTCATTCCAATCAAATTAGGAACCTCCATATCTCCACCTCCTACTCCACTTCCTAATACCAATCCTATGGAACTACCCAGAGGAATTTTAGAACCTGGCGCTACCTGCTCATCATTTAAGGTTTGCTCCAGAACCGCATTGCGGGCAATATCTGGTTTGTAATTAATTACACCCAGTTTCAAACCTAGACTTTGCAAATACATTTCAGCACTTCTGATGGAGAACCCAACTAGATTGGGCATCTCAACCATGGGCGCCAAACTTCTATTAATGGTTAAATAAATGGTTCTTCCTTGTTTTACAATTGCATCGGGTTCTGGTGATTGCCTAACTACAGCCAATTTTGCTACACTATCAACATATACAGAATCTTGTAACGCTACATGGAACCCTTTATCTTCTAAAATTTTCTTAGCTGCAACTGCATTTTGACCCACTACACTCGGCACTTTTTCTGATTTACCAAATCCAGTGATCCATGATAATGATAGAAAAAAAAGTATAATTAGCAATAAGATCAGTCCGATTGCTGCCAGAATATTTGCCCATAAAGGCTTACTTGTGATGTATTTAAACACTTAATAGAATTTGGAAATAATATCGGGAAATTCCTTTATTTATACGAAACTACCAATTCCAACCTGCCGGAAAAGGAATTTTCAGCTTTAATTTAACGCTTCTTCAATAATGGCCGTATAAAAATCAGATAATTTCCAGCCCATTTTAATAACCTGTTGCGGAATGATACTTGCTTCACTCTGACCAGGCACTGTATTTACTTCCAACATATAAGGTTTTACCTTTTCTTCATTATAAATAAAATCTATCCGAACCACTCCCCTGCAATTCATCACTTCGTATACCCGCTTAGCAGCATCTGATAACTGTTGTTTCATTTCCCATGTGATATCTGCCGGTGTAATTTCTTTGCTTTTCCCTAAATACTTGGCTTCAAAATCGAAGAAGCTATTTCCAGTTTTTATTTCAGTTATTGGCATTACCGTAATCTTTCCTTTCGATTTAAATACACCAATGGTAAACTCTCTTCCACTAATGAATTCCTCTATCAAAATCTGATCATCTTCCCGGAATGCTTTTTCAATTGCAGCATCCAAATCTATTGTCAAATCAACCCTGCTCATTCCAATACTACTTCCCCCATTATTTGGTTTTACAAAAATAGGTAGTTGCAATTGTGCTAATATGTCATTACTAGACATTGGTGTATGCTTGAAGAGGTGTATCGACTTTGCCACACTGATGCCAGCAAATGAAGCAACTGCAACAGTATACCTTTTATTAAAGGTAAGTGCTGAGGTAGCCGCATCACAACTGGTATAAGGCAAATGAAGCATGTCGAAATATCCCTGCATTTTTCCATCTTCTCCTGGTGTTCCATGAATGCATAGTAAAATAGCATCAAAATGAATTTTCTGTCCATTATCCATCACAGTAAAATCAGATTTATCTACTGCAGATTTCTCTGCATTTTCAGGTTCGTACCACCAACCCGATTCATTAATATCGATACGATATACATTAAACTTTTCTCTATCTGTATTATTGGAAACCGTAATAGCGCTTTTATAACTTATTTGTGCTTCCCCACTCAAACCGCCGGTAACTAATGCAATCTTCTTTTTCATACTATCTAAATATATATAACAAATATAACTGTCAAATCAACAAGCTCAAAATGGCTTGTTTCTATCAAAAAAAAAGCTGAAGAAACTCTTCGTCTCTTCAGCTCACGGTAACGGGAAATATCACCCGCTGTTACAGGTTATTGCCGTTTTAATAGCAACAATTAAAGTACTATAAAGCTAATGAATGCTTTGACGAATTGCAAGTATTTCATCGCAAAAAGTTTCGCACATTCTTCTTGTATTATCCGTGTAAAGCTACTTTTTTAGCCATTAAAGCATCTACAGTTTCCTGATAGGCTTCATCTGCCACACAACAGTCAACAGGACATACTGAAGCACATTGTGGTTCTTCATGAAAACCTTGGCACTCAGTACACTTGTTTGGTGTAATGTAATACGTATCAGAACTCAATGGAGCAAAACGCTGATCAGCACTTGCAGCCGTTCCATCTAATAACGTAAAGGAACCTTTTACAGTAGTTCCGTCTGATAAAGCCCATTCAACACCGCCTTCATAGATTGCGTTGTTAGGACACTCGGGTTCACATGCCCCGCAATTAATGCACTCTTCTGTTATTTTAATAGCCATACAAAATTGGTTTGTTGAGTTTGTAACTACATTTACAGCTCAAAATTACGGGTGACAAATGACTTTACAAACTAGAATTCAAATATTATTACGATTAAGGGAATTTTTTTTACAGCCTGATGAGGCATGGTTAGCTTGCAAGGAAAGAGCCTATCGCGAAAATCCATGGTTTATCCCTGAATTCATTGAATTTGCCATTAAGAATATTGCAGAAAACTTTCTAGAGGAAGAAGCTTTAATTAGTTGGACAAATAACTATTCCATACCCGAAACTGCAGTAGCTCCTAAAAATATTGGTTTAGTGATGGCGGGAAATATTCCATTAGTAGGCTTTCATGATCTGCTTTGCTGTTTTATAACCGGCCACAATACCAACATCAAACCCTCCTCTAAGGATTTTGTGCTGATTAAACATATCGTGGCAGAAATGACTTCCTGGAATGCCGACATCCCAAACTGGATTCAATTTGCCGAAAACCTGAAGGGTTGTGATGCCTATATAGCTACGGGCAGTAATAATACCAGTCGCTATTTCGAATACTATTTTGGCAAATACCCCCATATTATTCGTAAAAACAGAACCTCAGTAGCCATTTTGGATGGTACAGAAACTCCTGCAGAATTAGACTTGTTGGCAGATGATATACAAGTGTATTTTGGACTAGGCTGCAGAAATATCACAAAGATTTATGTTCCGGAAGACTATGATTTCTTACCGCTACTCAATACACTTAGGAAATATGAATTTTATATGGATTTTCATAAATACAAACACAATTACGACTACCATTTGGCCATACTTATTATGAGTAACCGATATTACATGAATAATGATTCCATTATTTTAACTGAAAATATTGCAGCTTATTCGCCCGTAAGCCAGATCCATTATGAAAAATTTTCAGATACTTCAAAAGTTCTTGAAACACTTAAGGATAATGAAGAGATTCAATGTGTAGTGGGGCATAAACAGATGGCATTCGGTTCCGCTCAAAGCCCAAGCCTATTTGATTATGCGGATGGAGTAGATACCATGCAGTTTTTAACAAGTATATAAATTCGATTTA
This sequence comes from Bacteroidota bacterium, assembly GCA_025363385.1. Classification (GTDB taxonomy): domain Bacteria; phylum Bacteroidota; class Bacteroidia; order Chitinophagales; family Chitinophagaceae; genus Sediminibacterium. The sequence goes on from JANYEA010000119.1 coordinate 10,271, forward strand.
ACAGTATTCATACATTTATGTGTATAAACTAGCCTACTTTTATTGGGCTGATGAAATGGACTTATTCAGTAAAAAATTGTTAAAAGAGATAAGGAGTTACCTGTCATTTCATCAGGTTTATTTATTTGCTTATTGAAAGGCACAAATTTTGAAATAAAAGAAAAAAAACAGGAATATGAAATTCAAAAACATTTTAGCCATTATTGCAATCAGTGCTACCACGGCAGTTGCAAGTGTTTGGGGATATGGGAAGTTTATAGAACGCCAGTATGTTGGCATTCAGGAGGCTGGAAAATTACCCGTTAATTATGTTGGTTTTTCTGGAAACAATGCCCCCGGTACCCCTGTAGATTTTACGCCAGCTGCTACCAGTGCCACTCCAGCAGTTGTTCATATTAAAACAAGAACCAAATCAAAACAGGTTTCCAATAATCAACGCCAAAGAAATCCATTCTCTGATTTTTTTGGCGGTGATGATGCATTTGGTGATTTTTTTGGCGGACCAAGAGTGATGCCAGAACAGAGAGCCAGCGGAAGTGGTGTGTTAATTACAGAAGACGGATACATTGTTACCAATAATCATGTGGTAGATGGTGCCGATGAAATAAATGTAACACTACCTAACAAAAAGTCTTATAAAGCAACCGTAATTGGCGCAGACCCTAGCAGTGATATTGCAGTGATTAAGATTGAAGGTAAAGGTTTCCCTTATTTGGTTTATGGCAATAGCGATGATGTAAAACTCGGACAATGGGTATTAGCAATTGGCTATCCCTTGAGCTTAGACGTAACTGTTACAGCAGGTATTGTGAGTGCAAAATCGAGATCTATCAATATAAATAAACAACAAAGCGCAAGCCCGGTTGAATCTTTTATTCAAACGGATGCTGCTGTGAATCCAGGAAATAGTGGTGGTGCCTTAATTAATACGAATGGTGAACTCATTGGTATTAACTCTGCCATTGCATCCCCAACCGGATCTTATGCTGGTTACTCTTATGCTATTCCAGTTAATATCACCAAGAAAATCGTGACGGACATTGTAAAGTTCGGCACCGTTCAAAGAGGCTATATCGGAGTTAGTTTTGCCAACGACAATTTAACTGAGGAGGATATAAAAAGCATTGAAAAAGAATTAGGTATTCCTTATAAAGAAGGAGAAGGTGTTTTTGTGACCGGTGTTCCAGTAGGTGGAGCAGCTAATGCAGCGGGCTTAAAGAAAGGCGATATTATTACAAAAATAAATGGTACTGCTGTAACAAATGGACCAGAATTACAGGAACAAATCACACGTTTCAAACCAGGTGATATTATTTCACTTACTTATAAAAGAGCCGGAAATGAAAATACAGTCAATCTTAAATTGAAAAATAAAGCAGGCAATACCGATATTGTTAAAGTCAGTTCTATTATGGATCAATTAGGAGGGGTATTGGAAAATGTAGATAAAAAAGTGGCAGCTGCTAATGAATTGTCTGGCGGAATAGTAGTTAAAAAAATAGGCTCTGGATTATTGAAAAATACCAAAATGCAAGATGGGTTCATCATCACTAGTGTAAACGGACAGGAAGTGAAAAATATAGATGAACTTAAAAGTGTGCTTATGGCTTCTAAAGGAGGAACAGTTAGGCTCGAAGGTATCTACCCTGGATATGAAGGTCCTTATGCATATCCATTGAATTTAAAAGAAGAATAAAATAATTCAAAAATTAATTTTTAAAAAAAGCCTCTGAATAATCGAGGGCACTGAAAAAGCCTCTGATTTTTGAATAGAAAAATTAAAAGCGAATAAGTTAAAAGAGATTTTAGCTTGATCGCTTTTTTTATTGGTAATTATTTAGTGTAGGATTTTGCTCAGTAATTCGGTGCTAAGTGGCTTA
>JANYEA010000124.1 GCA_025363385.1 Bacteroidota bacterium
AAAAACAACAGGCTCCCCTTCAATGGTTAATTGAAAACTACCTTCTAACACATGACTCACTTGTTCATGAAAATGTGAATGTGAAGGCAGTGCTGCGCCTGCTTTTACATCTAGATAAGAAAAAGTCATACCGGCAGTATGTATAAACCTGGCATCATAACCTGCAACAATTGTCTTTGGTTGAATATTAGCTAATTCGATAACTGGCATAATTTCATTTTAATGTTTAAAATAGAAAGAGGAAAGTTAAGAAGCAATAGTTGCTTTTCGTGTTTTAAATTGGTTTACTTTTGTAGCTCATTATGAAGAAAATAGAACTGGAAATAGTAGCACTTTCACATAGCATAACTCAGACCCACTCCTACGCGGTGGTACTTGGTGAAGTAAAAGGACAACGTCGCTTACCCATAGTAATTGGTGGCTTTGAAGCCCAAGCTATTGCAGTTGCATTGGAACATATGCAACCCAGTAGGCCTCTGACTCACGACCTGATGAAAAACTTTATGAACAGTTTTGGCGTTGAATTGCAGGAAGTAATTATCAGTGATTTGCAAGAAGGTATTTTCTATTCCAAGCTTGTTTGTTTTACTGAAAATGATACTATAGAAATCGATAGCAGAACAAGTGATGCACTTGCTTTAGCAGTGCGGTTTGGTTGTCCGATTTATACCTACGAACATATTTTAGAAAACGCTGGTATTTTGATGGACGACAATGCTACAAAAAAAGAAAAAAAAGAATCTGTAGGCAACGAAGACGATATTGCGAGCGATAGAGAAGATTTAAGCGCTCTGGGTATTGAGGAATTACAGGTTCTGTTAAATGATGTATTAGAGCAGGAAGATTATATCAGAGCAATTGCCATTCGCGATGAGCTCAATAAAAGAAAATAATCTGCACTCCCTTTATGGTAACATTTCCAAATTGTAAGATTAATCTTGGACTGAATATTATTCAAAAAAGAACTGATGGCTACCACGATTTAGAAACTGTTTTCTATCCCATCTTAATCAAAGACGTTCTTGAGATAATTACAAATCAACTTCCTAATCAAGTTTCTGATATTCATTACAGTGCTTCAGGACTATTAGTTGAGGGCGATCTAAGCAATAATTTATGTGTAAAAGCATATCATTTACTTAAAAACGATTTTCCGAAATTGCCTTTTATAAAATTGCACTTACACAAAAATATTCCCATGGGTGCGGGATTAGGCGGGGGAAGTTCAGATGCTGCAAATACCCTTTTATTGCTAAATCAAAAATATCAATTGGCACTTTCAAATGAGCAACTCATTGATTATGCCTTACAATTAGGAAGCGATTGCCCTTTTTTTATTTTAAACCAACCCTGCTTTGCTAAAGGAAGGGGAGAAATACTTCATATCATTGATCTGGATCTTAAACAATATCAATTTTTCATTGTAAATCCCGGCATTCATATTTCAACCGCCTGGGCTTTTTCTCAAATTCAACCTTCGAAAGCACTGTACCCAATTGAAGAAACCATTCTAACCCCTATTGGTCAATGGAAAGGTATTTTAACGAACGACTTTGAAAAGCCAGTTGTAAAACTTTATCCCGAAATTGGCAATATCATTGATCAACTCTATACCCATGGAGCCATTTATGCTGCTCTTTCAGGAACAGGAAGCACCGTATTTGGTATTTTTCCTAAAGGCAATTTCCTTAAGCCAATATTTCCAAAAAATTACTTCTTAGCCGTAGTTGATTAGATAGTTTCTAATAAATTAATCATTTTATTAGACAAATTCAACTATTCTCCGTTAGTTTACAAGTTTACCTCTTGAATTTGCGTTTTATAATGTAAATTGCCACTATCGATTGCCCCCATTTATTTCCTGAATATTAATAATTCGGTTGAGTATGCTTGAGACAAAAAACAATCAGGGATTATATGATCCTTCGTTTGAACATGACGCCTGTGGTATTGGTTTTGTAGCGAATATCAAAGGGCATAAAAGTCACCAACATATTTCTGATGCCCTAACAGTATTAGAAAATATGGAACACCGTGGCGCCTGCGGTTGCGAAAACAACACAGGAGACGGAGCAGGAATTATGCTTCAAATGCCCCATGAGTTTTTCTTTGATGAATGTATCAATTTGGGCATTCATCTGCCAGCCTATGGAAAATATGGAGTTGGATTCTTGTTTTTTTCAAAAGAAATTAGAGTAAGAGAAGAATGCCGCGACATTTTTAACCGTGCTGCAGAAAAACTAGGTTTAGAAATTCTGGGATACAGAAAAGTACCTGTAAATAGAACCGATATTGGCCCAACTGCACTTTCTGTAGAACCCTGTATGGAGCAGGTTTTCATAGCTTGTCCAGATCATATTACAGATCCGGAAGCATTTGAAAGAAAACTATTTGTACTGCGCAATTATGCTACCCATACCATACAAAATACCGTTATTAAAGACGAAGTTGGGTTTTACCTTTCTTCACTTTCTTATAAAACCATTGTTTATAAAGGTCAACTAACCAGTTTACAGGTAAGGGGATATTTTCCTGATCTGAGCGATAAACGCGTAGTTTCTGCTTTTGGTTTGGTTCACTCAAGATTTGCTACCAATACCTTCCCTTCCTGGAAGCTAGCACAACCCTTCAGATATATTGCGCATAACGGGGAGATTAATACCCTGCAGGGAAACCTCAACTGGTTACGTACCAGCGAAAAAGGATTCACTTCTCCTTTTTTTAGTAAAGAAGAGATGGATATGCTTTTGCCCATTGTAACAGGGGGACAAAGCGACTCTGCAAGTCTTGATAATATGATTGAGCTGCTTACTCTTACAGGAAGATCTTTACCGCATGTGATGATGATGCTAATCCCAGAAGCCTGGGATGGCAATGAAGACATGGACGCTATCAAAAAAGCCTTTTATGAATTTCATGCATGTATGATGGAACCCTGGGATGGCCCTGCTTCTATTTCATTCACGGATGGAAAAATCATTGGTGCTACGCTTGACAGAAATGGATTAAGACCATCTCGCTATTGCGTTACCAACGACGATCGGGTTATTATGGCTTCTGAAACAGGTGTCTTGCCCATCAATCCTTCCACCATTATAGAAAAAGGAAGGTTACAACCAGGTAAAATGTTTGTAGTAGATATGGAACAAGGGCGCATCATTAGCGATGATGAATTGAAAGCCGATATCTGCTCCAAAAAACCATATGCAGAATGGTTGAACAAATACAAGATTCGTTTAGAAGAATTACCTGAACCAAGGGTAATGTTTACGCATTTGGAATCTGATCAGATTTTTAAATACCAAAAAGGATTCGGTTATTCTTCTGAAGACTTAGACAATATTATTTCTCCCATGGCTGTGGATGGTAAAGAACCAATCGGTTCTATGGGAACAGATACCCCACTTGCTGTTTTGAGTGATCAACCACAGCATTTGAGTAGTTATTTCAAACAATTATTTGCACAGGTAACAAACCCACCAATTGATCCAATCAGGGAAAGAATGGTAATGTCTCTTGCTACTTTTGCCGGTAGTACTGGTAATCTTTTAGTGGAAGACCCATTAGCTTGCCACGTGGTGGCTTTACAGCAACCCGTATTAAGTAGTTACGAATTAGAAAAGATCAGAAGTATTGATACTGGCGTATTTCAGGCAAAAACACTTCAAACCTATTTTAGAGCAGATGGCAAACCTGGATCTTTGAAAAAAGGATTGGATCGTTTATGTCGTTATGCAGTAGATGCTGTTGAAGATGGTTTTGAAGTAATTATTTTAACAGATAGAGCCATCGATTCCGATCACGCTCCTATCCCGTCTTTATTAGCGTGTGCAGCAGTTCATCATCACTTAATCAGAAAAGGATATCGTGGACAAGTTGGTATTATTGTAGAAGCTGGTGATGTTTGGGAAGTACACCACTTTGCATGTTTGATAGGATTTGGTGCAACAGCCATCAATCCATATCTGGCAATTTCTTCTATTCGTGATATGAAAATCAGTGGCCGTTTAGTTACTGATATTGATCCCGATTATTTAAAAAAGAACTATGTGAAAGCGGTAAATGAGGGACTATTAAAAGTGTTCTCTAAAATGGGTATTTCCACCCTGCAATCTTACCAAGGTGCACAAATTTTTGAAATCATTGGATTAAATAAAGAAGTGGTTGATGCCTATTTTACTGGAGCTACATCCCGAATTGAGGGAATGGGTTTAGATGAAATTGCCAAAGAAACACTTACCAAACACTTTTTTGCATTTAGCAGAAAAGAAATTCCAGTAGATCGCTTACCCGTTGGTGGTTTATATCAATGGAAAAGAAAAGGTGAATTTCACCTCTTTAATCCTCAGACAATTCATTTATTACAAGAATGTACCAAAACAAATAGCTTCGAAACATTTAAAAAATATACCAAATTGGTGAACGACCAATCTGTGAAAGCTTGTACCATTCGAAGTCAGTTTCAATTCAAACCTTCGCGCCCTTCTATTTCAATTGATGAAGTTGAACCAGCAGAATCGATCTATAAAAGATTTGCAACCGGAGCAATGAGTTTTGGAAGCATTTCATGGGAAGCACATACAACATTAGCCATTGCCATGAATCGCTTAGGCGGAAAAAGCAATACTGGTGAAGGTGGTGAAGACCCTATCCGTTTTAATTTGATGGAGAATGGCGATTCCATGCGTTCCTCTATTAAGCAAGTTGCATCTGCTAGGTTTGGCGTAACCAGTCATTATTTAACCGAAGCCGATGAATTACAAATAAAAATGGCACAAGGTGCAAAGCCTGGTGAAGGCGGACAATTACCTGGTCATAAAGTTGACGACTGGATTGGCAGAACCAGACATAGCACCCCAGGTGTGGGTTTGATTTCTCCACCACCTCACCACGATATTTATTCTATTGAAGATCTGGCGCAATTAATATTTGATTTAAAAAATGCGAATAGAGCCGCAAGGATTAATGTAAAGTTGGTTTCAAAAGCAGGAGTTGGAACCATTGCCGCAGGTGTTACCAAAGCAAAAGCTGATGTTGTTTTGATCGCAGGCTTTGATGGTGGCACGGGTGCTTCTCCAGTAAGTTCTATTAAACACGCTGGATTGCCTTGGGAATTAGGTTTAGCAGAAGCTCATCAAACATTAGTAAAGAACAAGTTACGTAGTCGTGTAGTGGTGCAAGCTGACGGTCAGATGAAGACCGGGCGAGATATCGCCATTGCAGCATTATTAGGCGCTGAAGAATGGGGAGTGGCAACTGCCGCATTAATTGTGGAAGGTTGTATTATGATGCGTAAATGCCATTTAAACACCTGCCCAGTTGGTGTAGCAACCCAGGATCCGGAATTAAGAAAACGTTTTAAAGGAGACCCAGATCATGTGGTTAATTTCTTCAAATTTATTACCCAGGAGCTTAGAGAAATCATGGCGGAACTAGGTTATAGAACTGTGAATGAAATGGTAGGTCAGGTTCAAGATTTAACCATGCGTGATGATATCGCACACTGGAAATATAGCAAACTGGATTTATCTCCTATTTTATACAAACAGCCGGCAGATGAAAGTACTGGCTTATATAAAACAGAGGAACAAGATCACGGATTGAGTGAAGTATTAGATTGGCAACTTTTAAAAATTGCGCAAAAAGCAATTGATACAAAAGAAAGAGTACAAGGCAATTTTATTATTAAGAATACTGATCGTACAGTTGGAACAATCGTTTCAAATGAGATCACGAAAAAGTATAAAGCCGAAGGTCTTCCAGATGATACCATCCACTTCAATTACAGGGGAACTGCAGGGCAAAGTTTTGGTGCTTTCAATGCGAAGGGTTTAACCCATGAACTAGAAGGAGACGCCAATGATTATTTCGGAAAAGGGTTGAGCGGTGCTAAACTAATTGTATATCCTGATAGAACTGCAAGCTTTGTACCAGAAGAGAATATCCTGATTGGGAATGTTGCTTTTTATGGTGCAACTGACGGGGAGGCTTTTATCAGAGGTAAGGCGGGAGAAAGGTTTTGTGTAAGAAACTCAGGCGCGAAAGTAGTTGTTGAGGGCGTTGGTGATCATGGTTGTGAGTATATGACAGGTGGCGTTGCAGTTATTCTTGGATCAACTGGAAGAAACTTTGCAGCAGGCATGAGTGGCGGTATCGCTTATGTATATGACGTGAAGGGAAATTTCGCAAGTCGTTGTAATATGGAAATGATTGATTTGGATCCAGTTGATCAAATAGATGCTGCTGTGCTAAACGATCTAGTTGCTAAACACTACGCATATACTGCAAGTACTGTGGCGAAATTTGTTTTAGGCGATTTTGAATCCCAGTTGAAAAACTTTATCAAAGTATTTCCAAAAGATTACAAGAAAGCATTATCCAATAAAAAAGAAAAAATTGCCGGTTAATCCGCCATTAGAAACTAATCTACTAAACCAACCAATATGGGTAAACCAACAGGTTTTATAGAATTCACAAGAGAATTACCGAGCAAACGTCCGGTAGCAGAAAGACTCAAAGACTATAAAGAATTTGTAGAACACCTTCCAGAAGAAAAACTGAATCAACAATCGGGTCGTTGTATGAATTGCGGCGTTCCGTTTTGTCATAGTGGATGCCCTTTAGGAAATGTGATCCCTGAATTCAATGATGCTATTTACAATAAAAGTTGGGAAGAGGCTTATGATATCCTAACATCTACCAATAATTTTCCTGAGTTTACTGGAAGGATTTGCCCAGCTCCTTGTGAAAGTGCATGTGTTCTTGGAATCAATCAACCTCCAGTAACAATTGAAGAAATCGAAAAACATATTATAGAGATTGCTTTCGATAAGGGTTTTGTGAAGCCGAGAAAACCAAATGTAAGAACTGGCAAAAAGATTGCAGTTGTTGGATCTGGCCCATCAGGACTTGCAGCAGCTGCTCAATTAAATTATGCGGGACACCAGGTAACCGTTTTTGAAAGAGACGATGCGCCAGGTGGTTTATTAAGATATGGGATTCCAGATTTTAAATTGGAAAAATGGGTCATCGATCGCAGGGTTTCAGTAATGGAACAAGAGGGAATTATTTTTAAATGTAATGCCAATGTGGGAGTTAATGTTAGTATTAATGACCTACTTCGCGAATTTCATGCAATTGTATTGGCTGGCGGCTCAACAGTTCCAAGAAATCTACCAATTCCTGGCAGAGAATTGAAGGGTGTTTATTTTGCCATGGAATTCCTGAAACAACAGAATAAGCGAGTGGCAAATTTACCTTTTGAGGCTTATGCAATATTAGCAACACATAAGAATGTAGTAGTGATTGGTGGTGGGGATACAGGCAGTGACTGTGTGGGCACTTCTAATAGGCATGGTGCAAAGACGGTCACACAATTTGAATTACTACCAAAGCCTCCAGAAAGTAGAACTTCCAATATGCCATGGCCTACCTACCCTATGACACTGAAAATAACTTCTTCACATGAGGAAGGTGCAGATAGGTATTGGGCGATAGCTACCAAGAATTTTATCGGAGATGAAAATGGCAATTTAAGCGCATTAAATATTGTGGATTTAGAATGGACAATTTCTGATGATGGCAGACCCGCAAAATTTGTTGAAAAAGAAGGATCTGAAAGAGAGATTCCATGTGAACTGGCGTTATTAGCAATGGGTTTTGTGCATCCTCAGCACGAAGGTTTAATCAATCAATTAGGGATTGAATTAGATGAAAGGGGTAATGTAAAAGCAACTGAACAAGCTTTTCAAACCAATATTCATAAAATTTTCACTGCTGGTGATATGAGAAGGGGACAATCACTGGTGGTCTGGGCTATCAGTGAAGGAAGAGAGTGTGCACGAAAAGTAGATGAATACCTAATGGGACATTCCTTATTAGAAACAAAAGATAGTAGCTATATAGTAAACAGCTAATACGGTCATATTATATTTGAAACCTGTTTGACAAAATCAAACGGGTTTCTTTTTTATACACATTCTATCTAATAATTCTTACTGTTTTTTAGATAAAATAATAAGAGTTGGCTTATTTTTACACATTATAATAAATTAAATGTTACTTTATGGTATTATTTTATCAATAATATTCTTATTTTAGCAAAAGAAACTTAATATTAACAATAAATCACATACCAAAAGAGTCGCATTAATGAAAAAAATATCTCTGCAAAATTTATTGCCCTTTTCAATTTTACTAATTTTTGCAATCGCAGCAATATTTGTTCCTTCCTTACCTTCATTTAATGATGCCGGAAAATACAGCTCTGCAGATATCACTTGGATGTTAATTGCAACCGCTTTGGTTTTTTTAATGACACCCGCCCTAGCCTTTTTTTATGGTGGAATGGTTCATCGTAAGAATATCTTATCTACAATGATGAAAAGTATAGTTGCAACTGGTATAGTAACTGTTGTTTGGATTATAGTAGGATACAGTCTTTGTTTTGGTGATTCTATTGGGGGTTTTATTGGTAATCCAGCTACGCATTTTTTATTTAAAGGTGTTGCTTCCGGTGCGCCATGGAGTTTAGCACCATCTATACCACTTACTTTGTTTGCATTATTTCAATTGATGTTTGCCATTATAACGCCTGGATTAGTGGTAGGTGCAGTTGCAGAACGGATTCGTTTTACTTCTTATACTGTTTTCATTTTACTTTTTAGTTTATTGGTGTATGCTCCTATTGCACATTGGACCTGGCATCCCGACGGTTTTTTATTTAAAATGGGCGCTTTAGATTTCGCTGGGGGAACCGTAGTACACATTTCTGCAGGCTGTGCTGCATTAGCTGGAGCATTAGTTTTAAAGCGTCGCCAATCTCATATTGAGCAAAAAGAAATTCCTCCAGCAAATATTCCATATGTACTAATCGGCACTGGTTTACTTTGGTTTGGTTGGTTTGGCTTCAATGCTGGTTCTGCTGGCGCGGCAAATGCATTAGCTGTATCCGCATTTGCTACCACCAATACTGCAGCTGCTTCTGCTGGCCTATCATGGATGTTCTTTGATGTATTACGCGGAAAAAAACCATCCGTTCTTGGTTTTTGTATCGGTGCAGTAGTTGGCTTAGTGGCAATCACACCAGCAGCTGGTTTTGTGGCAATTCCACAAAGTGTTTTTATCGGTTTTACAGCTGCTATCATTTCAAATTTAGCCGTACATTATAAGAGCAAATCAAGCTTAGATGATACTTTAGATGTATTTCCTTGTCATGGTTTAGGTGGAATGGTAGGTATGTTGATGACAGGAATTTTTGCAACAAAAACGGTTAATGGAGCTGGAGCAGATGGCCTCTTATATGGCAATGCTAGTTTCTTTTTAATTCAAGTAAAAGCATTGGGAATAGTAGTAGCATACAGCTTTATCGTATCATATTTAATTTTCAAATTCATCAATTTGGTGTTGCCAATTCGTGTTAGCTTAGAAGATGAGGAAAAGGGTTTAGATGCTTCTCAACACAATGAAAAATACGGAAGAAGACCAGAACTAGCTTAATAATATTTTCCTTTTATAAGGATCATCATATATCACTTCGATTTTATTATAGTAAATAAACTTCTGACCAAGATTATTTACTGTGGACCCTACCGATTGCGCCCTTTAAAAAATTAAGGTACAGCCATATAATAAACTTCTGACCAAGTTTAAAGGCTGTACCTATTATTAATCATAAAACCAACCGCAATGTTAAAGAAAATTTTATCAGTTTCCCTCGCAATCGTAGGCTTTATTTCTGTAAATGCACAAACAGACTCAACTAAAAAAGCACCAGTAGCAACTAACACTTTTACAGTGTCTGCAGATGCCTATTATAGAGCGAACTTTAATGCACCAGGAGGTAAAACCAATAACCTAACCAGTTTTACGAATTCACAGAACTCTTTTGAATTGGGTATGGCATCAGTAAGATGGGACCATTCAATTGGAAAAATTTCTGCAACTGCTGATCTTGGATTTGGTAGAAGAGCAAATGAATTTTCTTACAATGATGCTGGCGCTATGACCGCTATCAAACAATTGTATGTTAGCTACGCATTAACAGATAAAGTAAAACTGACCATGGGTAAATGGGCAACCCACGTTGGATTTGAATTATTGGATGCTTATGCAAATAGAAACTATAGTATGTCTTATGGATTCTCTTATGGACCTTTCTTTCATACTGGTTTAAAAGCGGACGTTTCTTTGGGTGGTAAATCTGCTTTCATGATTGGTATAGCTAATCCAACAGATTTTACAACAACAACTTCTGGTAACAAAGTAGCTATTGCACAATTTAGTACTGGTACTAAAAACGACAAATTAAAAGCATTCTTAAACTATCAAGGTGGTAGTACAGGAGAAAATAGTGGCTTCAGTCAATTTGATTTAGTATTGAATGGTGTGCTTAGCAGTCAGTTTGCTATCAATTATGACGGAACCATCGCTTCAG
>JANYEA010000144.1 GCA_025363385.1 Bacteroidota bacterium
GGGGAAACCTTTTTTTTAAATCATACTTTTCCTCACTCCTCACTCCTCACTTCTCACTTCTCACTCCTCACTTCTCACTTCTCACTCCTCACTTCTCACTTCTCACTTCTCACTTCTCACTTCTCACTTCTCACTCCTCACTTCTCACTTCTCACTCCTCACTTCTCACTCCTCACTTTTACTGCGCTAATGATATTCTGATGTTCACACCTGCCCTAGTAGTTGTCATAGGAGCAGATGTAGAGATATATGGAATTACCCTTCTCTGATCGAAGAAGAACTTCACATTGATTCTATTATTGATTACATAGTCAACTGCGGGTTGAATAACCACCTCTTTTTGTCCGCCAGTACCATATGCATTACTTTGATCTAACCTGCTATTACTGGTTGCCACATCTCTTACAGAAAGGTCGAGTTTCAGATTTAAATCGTTGCTCAGTTTCTTACCCTTCATGCCCGGCAATTTAAATGGAAGGTTAACACCGCGCTTACGCCAGGCACCTCCAAAAGTCCACTCTGTACTTCTACTCTCACTCAACTGATAATCAATTAAACTCATACTTAGGGTTCTGCTCTTCTTGTATTCGAATTTTAGTGTGAGTTTTTTATTGGTGGTTACTTCCAATCCAAACAATGGCACAAACTGTTCCTGCATGGTTATATTCGGTACTAAGAAATAAGGAATATAGTTTCCACTCACCGTATCAATAAATGCAGGTGCCCCCAATCTAAATGGATCTCTATATAATAAAGCACTATTATAACTATTCATACTTAAAGTGCCTGTGTAACCATGTGTTAATGTAATGGCACTAAATATAGTGGCCAGTGCCGGAATCTTTGTTAAGCCGGTATAAGTAGCTCTCCAGTTGGGTTTCGGCAGTATGCCACTAAATGGATTGGATCGGATATTTGAATTCGATTGATTAATCAACCCAATTTTATAAGGATCAGTTCCAGTGTACGCTGCAAAGAAAGCAGGCAATAAAACATCCTGTGAATATCTACCGTATCCTTTTGCATAACCATCTGGTGTAAACTGCTCACTTGCTGGAAGACCTTTCCAATATGCATTTTGATTTGCCACCCTACTCGAAATGATGATCCTGTTTGCTTCAAATGTTTTAAAGGTTTGAGACACTTCATTTGGATTATGATTTCCAAACAATGTATTGAATGCGATATAAGAAACGCTGAAACCTCCAGACGACAATGGATTCAAATGATCGGGTCTTCCAAAACCAGAAGTGTCTTTGAACAATTCGGTGTATTCTTTACTAAATGTTTTGTCTAAATTAATATCGATCATCAATTCTCTGATCGGTTCAATCTGTGCTGTGATACTGAATCTTTGTTCAAAATTTTGACGATATAAATAGTTGAAAGAACTATCCCTTGAAATTAAACCCTGACTTGCTTTTTTATTCAACCAATTTGTATCCGGCTGACCACCAAATACATAATCTAAGCCTGGTTGCATACTACTCCAATTCTGACCCAATGTTTTACTACTATCCATATATCCGGGAACCCTACTCCTGAAATTAGCCGAGTAATTTAACTGAACGGTTTTCACCATGGTGATAAACTTACCAATACCCCGCTCAAATCCACTGAGTTCAATGGGTTGATTTGCCCTTGCCATTCTTTGTGCAGTTCTTTCATCTCTCTTCTGCTGTTTCCATTTTAACAAAGCTTCTTTACGAAGTTTACCAGTTAAGCCGCGTAATGCTTCTTCTTTGGTAGGTACAGCAAACCCTAAACTATTTTGTTGAGATGTTTTCACATCAGTACCATTGAGCATATTGCTCTTGTCTTTATTATTCTTTTTAGCATTGGGTGTTTTGGCAGCTTGCTTTAATTGAGGCATTGGAATATTATCAATGGCTCTTAACCATTTCGACTTAGCATATAAGTTGCCAAAACTAAATTGTGTGTTGAAATTGTTTTCTTGAGAATTTTCAATTGTATTTCCTAATTCTAATGCCACTCTACTTGCACCAATCCAGTTATAAGAAGTTGCATAACTATATCTTGCACTGATCCAATCAGTGATAGGTAATTTATTCAAAGGGATATCCCAATTCAATGAAGCCCTTTGTTGATACAAAGTATTTCTTCCGCCACTAAATAAATTACCACGCATACTATCGCGCTTTTCTTTTGTATCAATTCTTCCAGCAGGTTCATCCACACGTGCATTATTAGTTGCAGAGAAATTAAAGTTCAGTCTTCTCGACAAATCCCACTGCATATTATAAAACCGATCGAAAGTAAAGTACTTATCAAAAGTTGTATCTACCCGATCTACTTTGTTATCGTATGTGTTTACAATACGCGGAACATACTCACCGAACTGTCTATTTATATCTGCTCTAAAACTTAATAAAGATGGATGCAGATTATAATTAAAATCGCGTAACCAAGATAACCAGGCTGTTCTACTTTTAATTAATTTCCTAAGGGGTTCTACATATTTACTCTGTCCGATATAAGTATAACCCAGGCCACCTCTATGTCGGGTAATTTTATTTTCTAAGATGATGGGACTCGACTGTTCAGTTTGAGAGTAGGAATAACTCACATCAAAATTACTCAGTTTTAAAAGGCCCGTTTTAATTCCAGTAGGCGCTACACGTACATTGGTAAAATTGATTGTTTTGATGGTAGTTCTATCTACTGCCGCATTTTTTATGGAGTCGCGCCTAGTTGGCATACTCAATAACTTCTCTGCATACAACACATCTTTATCGTATGGATCGTATTGAGGGGTGCGTAAAGTTTGACTTATACTAGCATAAATAGGCATGCTCAGTTTTGCTTCTTTTGGTAATAGTTTACCTGCATTAATACTTGCTGACGCATCAAACTGAACTAAGTTGTCGCGTGCTCTTTCATTTACACGTTGTTCGATACTTCCAAAGCCCTGCGTATGTGTATTGGCAGAAACAGAAACCGTTCCAAGATCTGCTAAAGTAAAATCTACCCTTCCCAAAGCCGCCCAGGAACCGTGCTCATCTATTTCTGAAAGTCTTAATTCGTTTACCCATACTTCTGTATTGATTGTTTTTCCATCTAAACGATATGGGTTCTCAATTCCAATTAAAAATCCACGAACTTCTCCTAAGTTCGGGTTACCCATGATAGAGATGGTTTTATTTCCAAGTAATTCACGATAAATATTACTCAACGGAAAATTGGTTGAATTTCTTCGCAGCTTCAAATCAATTAATTCACGCAAACTAAAATCAAGGTTATTCGCTTCCGGCCAGATGGCTAATTCTTGTCCCTTTGCATAAGTACCTGGCGGCGTTATGTTCAATGGTATTTTAATTTCGTAATAGTTATTTAGAAAGTCTTGCCCTATTCTAATTACCGCATTAATTTCTCCATTATTTAAAGGCCTTTGACCGGTTACAGATTCTGCGTGAATGAACATCGAGAGTTTACCAAACTGACGCATGTCGAGGTTCATGGTTTTAAAGATAGCGCGTGCATCGCCTGTAAATAAATTCTTCGCTTGCAAACTGATACTCTGTTCATTTTGCAAAAGGTTTATCCCATTATTACTCAATTGTTGTACACGTTCAATACCTGGAGGGATTAAATAGTTAACCGGCTGACGGCTACTATTTTCTTCGAGGTTCACAGAAAGCGTATTGAGGCTGGTACCCGCCGCATTATTAATAGGAGTGTAACTTCCGGTGGTGTCTAAATTATAAGTGAACTGACGCCATTGATTACGCACCATATTTAGACTCGCAAAACGCAACACTACCGAATCTTCAAAATCTGTTAAATACATTCTTACAAAACGAATGGATTTGAAATCTGGAATACCACCCACTTTACTGCTATAATCTTTGATAGGCACCCGAAACAAATACCAATCTTCCTGACGAACAATTCCATCAGCAGAGTTTACAGTAACTCTTTTTTTATCTGTAATATATTTTGTGATACCCACATCCATACCAGGTTTCAGATCAATCTGGTATTCATAATAGGCTTCTGTTTCGTTAAGTGTATTATCTCTATTTAGATCTTCATTATCTGGATATAATGTAGCAGCAGAAGTGAACAAGCCATTGGTGGTAGCTATCGGAGAGTTACCCTGAGGGTTATTAAAGTTTTTATACCTACCTAAAATTCCTGTACCCGCAGCATCAAAACTCTGATCACGATACCATTTATAGTTATCGCTCGATGGATCTGCTAATGTTCTTTGATAAATAGGTGATCCCGCACCAAAATTATTTGCCAATCGATCCAACACATATCCTTTCTTTCTAATCTCGGCTGCATCATCTAATCCGTCTAATCCCACATCCTGAAAGGGACGATCGTTAGGGTCATTACTAAATGCCTGTGTAATTTGAATGGGGTTCACAGGTGTTTTACCCCAGGTATTAGAACTATCCACAGCGGCATTGATATTCGGAGTGTTCATGCCGTTTTCATAAAATCGTTTTCCGTCTTTTAAAATATCTTCACTTACATTACCAAAGTTCAATAACATTTTACCACCCCTGCTATTCGGTGCTTTGATAAATGGATTTTGTAACCAGAATTCTACGAACTCTACATTGCTAGTTTCAAAATCAGTTTGATCAATAGAACGCATGATACCACCCCAACGATTAGCTGGGTTGATTAATTTTCCATTTGCATCAATGGCAGTTGTTTTAGTCTCATAATTATAAGGACCTTTTTCAGTTGGATAAAATGCCAGATCAAAAGTAGAGGCCTGAACATCTGTAATATTGGTAGTTCGTTGTGGAAATAATTCATTGGTGTACACCTGTCTAACCCTTGGATCACTTAGTTCTGAAAGGTTTTTACGCAATGGGTTATTCGGACTATTTCGATCCTGCAAATTAGGCTCGATATTATACCATGCTAATTTTGCACGATTAAAATTATAATCGATAGAATCGTTCAAATTAGCTTCTGGAAATTTAGGATTGCCCTGAGGTGTTGAAGCCATTGCCCATGCAACAAATGGGAATCGTAAATCGATGCTTGTTTTGGAAGATTCAAAATCATCTATATACACCAATCCCTGACTTCCTTTTCCAATTTGTGGTGGGTGACCGGGTTGTAAATAAGCAGCTTCACCATAGGCAGTTACAAACGATTTTGCCTTGGTAGAATAATTCGGTAACCGATTTAAAAAACGAGTCAGCCCAGGTAATTCCGATTTATAACTAAAATCAAAACCGTACATGGTGTTTCTAATGGGATCTTCTCCATAACCCATTTTAGTAAAGAATGGTCGCTCACCTAATCTGTTCACAGATGCGCCAATATTGAATTTCTTATTGGCGATATAATCTAATCGCAATGCGGCAAATCCTCTTTGTTGCATTCCAAAACCAGCATTATTTTCGAATGCCACTTTTACAGGAACATTTGAACTAAGAATGGCCTGATTTAAAATTTTTACTTTCCCTAAATTATAATCTACCACATAGTCTGCACCTTCTCTAAGAATTTGACCGCCCGCAGTTACAGATACCGATCCTGGTGGCACATTAAAAGTATTCAAATCAATTTCAGAGCCGCCCGTACTTTTCACAGAACCCTGCATAACAAACCTATTTACGTTCATATAAGTTTGTGCAATGGCTTTGATAGAATCGTACAAAGCATAAAAGATATATTTCTTTTTGATGGCTGTTGGCATACCTGTAAATGCCAATGCATCTAGGTCTCTACCAAATGGTTCCAATACTGGAAAAACCACCCTGCCCAATTGAGGAAGAATGGTAAACCCTTCCACAAAGTCGAACACCCCATCAGGTTGGGGATCATTACGACTATTCAATCGATCTAAATTCAAAATTTTAAGCAGTGGCTGCCCATCAACAGCAGCAGCTGTTTCAGGAAGGTATCTTTTTAATCCACCACTCGGATGTTCGTACAATACATTTAAATTAAATCCTTCACGTTGTATTCCCCCAAACATGTCAAGTGAATAAACGTTCTTCATCATCAATCCCCAGATAGGTAATTGAATTCTTTGTGAAGTTGCTTTCAATAATTTCAACATCAGTACTTTCTGTACACCTTTGGTAGAATCTAATGCCACATCTTGTGAAAACTCACCCACCTGATACACTCTACCATTGTAAGTGTACTGATAAGCAACTGCTAAAACTTCATCTGATTGCAACTGACTATTTACAGAAAGAAAACCCACTTGCGGGTTAAAATAAAATTCATTCGGCGTTAATTTTCTTGCAAATGTTTTTTCATAATCATCCACAGGTCTTAACCCCTTTGCAAATAATAAACTATTGATCCTGGATGGATTTCGAGCACTTGGATCATTGATTACTGAACTATATAAATTATTGGCACCATTAAAAGGAAGAGGGTTGGACGTATTGGATTGTACTAGGGGGTTGTACGGACTAGGTTCTCCCAGATCCATGAAACCCACGATATCACGTGCATCTGTATTAGCGCCATTTCTATTGGTAACCCAAACTTCAATGCGTTGAATCTGCACCATTGTATTGACAATTGGCAGGTTCTTCATGGTTTTATTAAAATTGGTTCTGAAATATTGCGCCATTAAAAAGTGTCGGTTCTCTTCATAATCATCCAATCTTTTTTGAAAGGTTTGTGTGGCAGCACCACCCTGCATGCCAATAGATTGTTTCTGTGAGCGCTGATTGGCTAATGCACCAGTTACAAATAATTTTCCGAATTGTAACTGTGCTTTGATACCAAATAAATTTTGCGTACTGGGAATTAAGGTTCCTTTTGATTGATAAGAAATATTACCGGCCTCAATACTTTTAATTACTTCATCGTCCTTCCCTTTATAATCGAGTTTGATCTGATTATCAAATCCGAGATTGGATTGTGTATTATAATTTAATGGGAATCTAAGCTTATCACCGATATTAGCATTCACGGCAAGATTCGCATTCATGTCGAAATCAAATCCCCCATTTTTTCTGGCCCTTTCTGGAAGTGTGGGGTTCTTGATATTCTGACCCTGATATCCAGCCATTACATTTACTTCTCCGCTTGGGCGGATATCTACTTTCATACCTCTATCAGTAACACCAAATATCCGATCGAATAAACTGGTATGTACTTTCATGGGAGGGCGCTTTGTTTTTTCGTTCAAAGCTGCCAAAGCGTCTGCACGCTTTTTAAAATAATCTGTTTCTGACTGGCGAGATTTTATTTTCCAGAATTCATCGAAACTTAAAGTGGTAGGAGTTCGATATACTTTACCAGCCACTTTTTCAACGATCACATATTGTTGTGTCTTTGGATCGTACTCGATGGTTTGTTTGATGAGACTGGTATCTCGAATAGAGAAAGGGTTTCTAGTATTGCTCGAAAAAGCGTCTGATCTTCTATCTGTTATTGCATAGTGAACACTATCCTTTTTTTGGGCCATAACAGGCAGGCCCGAAACTAGGAATATTAGAAAAGCCATTACAGTTGCAAATAACTTCAAATCAGTTGCATTGGTTAAGTAGAACTTAGGTAATAGGCTATAAGTTTTTTAACGCTTGTTTAATGATTTCCTCCAGACTTGCATCAGGGGTTAAACTAGTAATTGTTTTCTTAACAGCTTGTTCAGCCATTGGTCTTCCAATTCCTAAAGCCACTAGGGCATGAACTGCATCTGAATCAATAGAAACAACCAAAGTTGCTCCGCCTGCTCCAGATTCGAATGATTGTTTGCTAAGTTTATCACGTAGTTCCACAATCAGTCGTTCTGCAGATTTTTTCCCAATTCCTTTAACGCTTTCAAGCTGTTTTGTATTGCCTTGTACAATGGCTCGGGCAATTTCATCTGGACGCATCCCAGATAACATCATTCTGGCAGTAGAAGCACCCACTCCTGAAACGCTGATCAATTGTAAAAACATTTCCTTTTCGGCCAATTCTGCAAAGCCAAAAAGCGTATGTGCATTTTCTGTTATTTGAAGGTAGGTAAATAGTAATCCGCTTTCTTTTGTACTGATTGCAGAATAGGTATTCAAACTTATTTGGAGGTCGTAACCAACCCCATTTACATCAACCACCACCCTGGTGGTTGTTTTTACCACAAATTGACCTCTTACAAATGCAATCATAACTAGCCCAAAATTAGGTTAAAAATGCCTTTGAGGTTCAAATTTAAGGGGCAGATTTAAAACAGATTCGCAGCTATCCAGACCAGTTTGGTCCTTTTTCCACAAAGTTTCTTGATATTTGCGCCAGATTTTAAAAGCTATGACGAAAATTACAGCAGCAATTACCGCAGTAGGCGGATATGTTCCAGAGACAAAATTGACCAATTTCGACCTTGAAAAAATGGTTGACACCAATGACGAATGGATTAGAAGCCGAACAGGCATTTCCGAGAGACGCATTTTAAAAGAACCCGGAAAAGGCAGCAGCGATATGGCTGTTCCTGCAATTGAAGAAATTCTAAGAAAAAAAGGACTGGATCCGAAAGAGATCGATTGTATCATTTGTGCAACAGTTACGCCCGATATGATTTTTCCGGCCACGGCTAATATTATTGCAGATAAAATTGGGGCTACCAATGCCTGGGGCTATGATATGGGTGCAGCTTGTAGCGGATTTTTATTTGCTTTAAGTACGGGTGCCATGTATATAGAAAGTGGCAGATATAAAAAAGTGATTGTGGTAGGTGTTGATAAAATGAGTGCGATCATCGATTATACCGATCGTACTACCTGTATCATTTTTGGTGATGGTGCTGGCGCCGTTTTATTAGAACCAAGTACAGATGGAACGGGTATACAAGATACCATCATGAAAAGCGATGGAAGTGGACGACATTATCTTCATATCAAGGCAGGTGGATCTTTAAAACCTGCAACCGCTGAAACTGTGGCCGCCAGAGAACACTTTGCTTACCAAGAAGGTCAGGCCGTTTTTAAATTTGCCGTAAAAGGTATGGCAGATGTGAGCGCCGAATTATTAGAGCGTAATGATTTAACAGGCGATGATATTTCCTGGCTTGTTCCACACCAGGCAAACCTACGCATCATCGATGCCACTGCCAATCGAATGGGTTTACCAAAAGAAAAAGTAATGATCAATATTCAAAAATATGGTAACACCACCGCAGCCACTTTACCATTGTGTTTGTGGGATTGGGAAAACCAATTGAAAAAAGGAGACAAAATTGTATTAGCAGCTTTTGGGGGAGGTTTCACCTGGGGAGCAACGTTACTTACTTGGGCTTATTAAGTGAGGAGTGAGGAAAAAAAGGGATTAAAAAAAAAGGTTTCCCCTCCATCGCATGCGATGGAGGGGACTCTGATGCCGGACTCGGCATACAGCTGGGGTGGTTGATTTTCCTTGAGAAAAATTTCTCAAAAATATTCTCATCATCACTGTCAAAATACACCATGAGCAAAAAAATACCTCTAACCGGCATCAGTTCAGTTGCAATACATACCAGCGGACATAACAATGCCGAGTACGCACATATCACTCCCATCTTTGCAACATCCACCTTCACATTCGATGATGCTGAATCGGGAATGGAACGTTATTCTGGAAAAGATAAAACCCGTATCTATAGTCGTTGGGGCAACCCCACATTTACTGCTGCAGAAGAAACCATTGCAGCACTAGAATCTTTCGGCATTAAAAATGAGGATGGGTCAGATTTGCAATTAAAAGCACTTTTACATTCGAGCGGACAAGCAGCCATGACCACCATGTTCATGAGTAATTTGAAATCAGGTGATACAGTACTCTCTCATTTTGCATTGTATGGTGGCACTAATGAATTGTTTAAATCAGTGTTAGCACAGGCTGGCGTAAACACTATCATAATCGATATGCGCAATTTGAATGCAGTAGAAGATATCATCAAAAATAATCCAAGCATTAAACTCATTCACCTTGAAACACCTGCCAATCCTACCCTTCAGTGTATCGATATAGCTGGCATTTCTGTACTTGCCAAAATATATGGTGCAGTACTTACGGTTGATAATACTTTCGCCACACCCTATTTACAACAACCTTTCAAACTCGGTGCCGATTTTGTTTTTCATTCAACCACTAAATTTTTAAACGGACATGGAACTGCCATAGGTGGAGTTTTGTTGGGGAAAGATTTAGAAAAAATGAACACCACTGTTTGGAAATGGCATACACTGATGGGTGGAAATAGCAATGCATTCGATGCGTTTTTATTATCACAAGGTTTAAAAACATTAGAGATCAGAATGGATCGCCACTGCAGCAACGCAATGGAGGTTGCGCATTTCTTAGAAAAACATGCTGCCGTTCAAAAAGTAAATTATAATGGTTTGGTATCTCATCCCGACTTTGCCATTGCCCAAAAACAAATGCGTCATCCAGGTGCTTTGATGAGCTTTGAATTAAAAGGAGGTTTACAAGCTGGAAAAGATTTTATTGACAAACTGAATATGTGTGTACGCGCCGTTTCTTTGGGAACACTGGATACTTTGATCTCTCACCCAGCCAGTATGACACACTCTGGCCTAACTGTAGAAGAAAGGGAAAAATATGGCATCACAGACGGATTGATCCGTATGAGTGTGGGAATTGAAAATATTCAGGATATATTAAACGATTTAGATCAATCACTTTGATTTTAATGACAACTTAATTTGCATTCATCATTTTTCATTGAATGCAAAAAAATAAATATCAGTATATTGTATTGGCCTTTAAAAGCCAATCAACATGATAAAAAAAACCATTCCCACTCTTCTTTTAATGTTCGTTTGTTTTTTTGTATACGCACAAAAAAAAACAATCACTCCTAAGCGCGATGATCTATTTGCTGGTATGGATACCACATTTGAAAGGATTTTAAAAGACTGGCATGGCGTTGGCTTTGCAGTAGCAGTTGTTGAAAAAAACAAAGTGATATATGCAAAGGGCTTTGGGTATCGCGATTTAGAAAATAAGTTGCCAGTTACTCCCAATACCCTTTTTGCTATTGGAAGTTGTACGAAAGCATTCACTGCCTCCATTTTGGGCATCCTACAAAAGGATGGGAAACTTGAATTGAATAAGCCTGTGCGCAATTACTTGCCTGAACTTAAATTTTTTAACGATAATATGAATAGCCAAATTCTTTTGAGCGATTTGATGTCTCATAGAACAGGGCTACCCAGGCATGATTATTCCTGGTATGGATTCCCAACGAATTCAAGAGATAGTTTAATGAAGCGAATTCAATACATGGAACCTTCCTTCGGAATTCGTGAAAAATGGCAATACAATAATTTCATGTTTGTTGTGCAAGGTTTAGTGGCAGAAAAATTAACAAATACTAGTTGGGAGAACAATGTAAAAGAAAAATTATTCGATCCACTAGAAATGAAAAACTCCAATTTTTCCATCACGGACCTTCAAAAAAATAATGATGCATCCTTAGGATATGGTTTGAAAAAAGATAGCATCATAAAAAAACTCGACTATTTTAATATTAATGCAATGGGACCAGCAGGAAGTATTAATAGTAATGTGATGGAAATGTCGAATTGGGTAATTACCTGGATCAATGGAGGAAAATTTAATGGTAAAGAAATTGTTCCTGTCAACTATTTGAAAGAAGCAATGGGCTCACAAATGGTTGTGGGTACTGGCACTCCAACGAAAGAAAAACCCGATGTTTTCTTTTCAACTTATGGCTTTGGCTGGATGCAGGCTTCTTATAAAGGACATTTAAGAGTAGAGCATGGAGGTAATATTGATGGATTTTCTGCAAGTACCTGTTTCTTTCCCTCAGATAGTATTGGAATCATCGTACTCACCAATCAAAATGGCTCATCTATTCCTTCTATTGTAAGAAACACAGTGGCAGATCGCGTATTGAAACTTCCTTATTTTGATTGGAACAATGATCTTAAAAAGTCTACTGCCAAAGCTAAAACTGCAGAAAAAGAAGCAGAAAAAAATAAATCAAGTAACCAGAAATTAAATACCCATCTTTCGCATGCTTTAAAAGACTATGAAGGTCTATACAATCATCCGGGATATGGCAGCTTTGAAGTTAGTTTAAGAAATGATTCCTTGATTTGTAAAATAGGAAAAGATGTTTTGTGGCTAAGAAATTATCATTACGATATTTTTGAGCCATTTAATATTGATCCAAAAGATGGAATCGACACAACCGATAAAAGCCCTATCCGTTTTGCATATCAAATGAATGAAGCAGGTGATTTTAATGGAATGGAATTGGCACTGGAACCAACCCTACCCCCATTAAAATTTAATAAAACACCCAAGCCCAAAGAAATTACTGCAGAAGAATTAAAAAAATATGTGGGCGAATATGATTTAGCTGGTGCTGCAATTGTAAAAGTGTATATTAAAGACAATAAGACATTATTTGTATTGGTACCGGGACAACCAGATTATGAATTAGTACCCATAGAAAAAGATAAATTCAGTTTAAAAATTTTAACTGGTTATTTTGTGCAATTTGATGTTAATAATACATCAGAATCAACTGGATTAACTTTTATTCAACCCAATGGAAATTTCAAAGCAAAAAAGAAATAATTCAAAACTTAAAATAAAAACATGCGTAACCTAATTTATTTATTATTTGCCTGCACAATTTTGGCTTCATGTTCTACAAAAAAATACGATACCATTATAAGAAATGGATTAGTGTATGATGGTAATGGTGGAGAACCATACAAAGCTGATATTGCTATTTTAAACGACAGCATTGCATTTATCGGTGACCTGTCGAAAGCAACCGCAAAAAATGAATTAGATGCAAAAGGATTAGCAGTTGCTCCAGGATTTATTAATATGATGGGGCATTCTGAAGAATCTTTATTTCAGGATGGGAGGGCACAAAGTGATATCAGACAGGGCGTAACCACCGAAATATTTGGTGAGAGTTCTTTCGGTCCGCTGAACGCCAATATGAAAAATCAAATGCAAAATGGACAGGGAGATGTGAAATACAATGTAAGCTGGAATACCCTGGGAGAATATATGCAAGTGTTAGAAAAAAAAGGGATCGCTCCCAATATCGCCAGTTTCGTAGGAAGTGGTGCGGTTAGGCAGTATGTGATAGGAGAAGCAAATATTGCTCCAACTCCTGCGCAACTGGATAGTATGAAATTATTAGTAGGAGAAGCTATGCAACAAGGTGCATTAGGTTTAACCAATGCGTTAATTTATCCTGTCGACTTTTTTGCAAAAACAGATGAGTTAATCGCTTTAGCAAAAGAAGCTTCGAAATATGGGGGCACCTATTCTAGTCATATGAGAAGTGAAGGAAATAAAATATTAGAAGCAGTAGAAGAATTGATCACCATTTCAAAAGAAGCAAATATTCCAGCCGAGATCTTTCATTTAAAAGCAGGTGGAAAAGATAACTGGCCTAAAATGGATTCGGTAATTAAGAGAGTAGAACGCGCAAGAAAAGAAGGATTGGATATTACATCTGATATGTACACTTATTTAGCGGGTGCAACAGGCATGACATCTGCCTTTCCTCCCACTCTGCAGGATGGTGGCTTTGGAAAACTAAGAGAAAGATTACAAAACCCAAAGATTCGTGCTGAAATGAAAATTGCCATGAATACCAATGCACAAGGTTGGGAAAATTTATATTATGGTGCAGGTGGTGCAGAACATGTGCTGTTACTGGGCTTTAAACAAGATTCTTTAAAGAAATTTACCGGAAAAACTTTAGCTGAAGCTGCTAAAATGCGCAATTCAACTCCCGAAGAAACAGCTATGGATTTAATTGTACAAGATAGTACCAGGGTGGGTGTTGCGTATTTCTTAATGAGTGAAGAGAATGTAAAAAAACAAGTGGCTTTACCTTGGATTAGCTTTGGTAGTGATGAAGGTTCTTATACAACTGAAGGGGTTTTCTTAAAATCAAATGCACATCCAAGGGCTTATGGAAATTTTGCTCGTGTAATTGGTCATTATGTACGTGATGAAAAAGTTCTGACCTTACAAACTGCCATTCAAAAACTTGCGAATCTTCCTGCAAAACATTTGAAACTTCAAAAAAGAGGTGAATTAAAAACGGGTTATTTTGCAGACATCGTGATCTTTGATCCGGCAAAAGTAAAAGACAATGCCACATTTGAAAAACCACACCAATATGCAGATGGTATGGAAGATGTATTTGTAAATGGGATTGCCGTATTTAAAAATGGAGAACCTACAGGCAACGCAGCTGGTAGATTTGTAAAAGGTCCTGGTTATAAAAAATAGTATTGATTTATTTATGGAAATAGTTATAAGAAGAGCAGAGAAAAAAGATTGTGCTAGGATCATGGAACTGATTCATGAGTTAGCTGTTTTTGAAAAAGCACCACAGGAAGTTACCGTTACTCTTGAACACTTTGAAGAAAGTGGATTTGGCGCAAATCCGGTATGGTGGGCATTTGTAGCGGAAGTGGAAGGCACAGTGCAAGCATTTGCGTTATACTATATTCGATACAGTACCTGGAAGGGACAGCGTATGTACCTCGAAGATATTTTGGTAACCGAAGAAATGCGTGGCAAAAAATTAGGGCAATTATTATTTGATCAACTCATCATCGAAGCCAAAGAAAAAAAACTTTATGGCATTTGCTGGCAAGTACTTGATTGGAATGAACCTGCTATTTCTTTTTACAAGAAATACAATGCCCATTTCGACGGTGAGTGGATCAATTGCAGCATTAGCTAACACCATCCACGATGGCTTCACGGTAAATTTTCTGAACCAACCCTTGTAATACTTTACCTGGGCCAACTTCAGTAAAATGTGAAGCACCATCAGCCACCATTGCCTGAACAGATTGCGTCCATCTAACGGCTCCTGTTAACTGATCAATTAAGTTTTGTTTGATCTCTGAAGGATCGATCACTGCTTTAGCCACCACGTTCTGATAAACCGGGCAGATAGGCGTACTGAAATGAGTTGCTTCAATAGCAGCGGCTAATTCTTCTTTTGCAGGAGCCATCAGAGGAGAGTGAAATGCCCCGCCTACAGGAAGAACCAAGGCTCTTTTGGCACCCGCGGCTTTCATTCTTTCACAAGCAATTTCAATTCCTTTTACAGAACCACTAATTACTAACTGACCCGGACAATTATAATTGGCAGCTACTACTACCTCACCTGTTTCTGCAGTAATAGCAGCACAAATTTCTTCTACTTTTTCATCAGCCAAAGCTAATACAGCCGCCATGGTGGAGGGTTGAATTTCGCAGGCTTTTTGCATGGCTTGCGCACGGATACTTACTAACTTTAAGGCATCTTCAAAATGCAAACTATGGTTAGCCACCAGCGCAGAAAATTCACCAAGAGAATGGCCAGCCACCAAAGAGGGCTGAGGATCTTGATATGTTTGGTACGCTATTACTGAGTGTAAGAATACAGCAGGTTGCGTAATATTTGTTTGTTTTAAAGCTTCTTCGGTACCTTCAAAAAGCACATCGCTAATTCTAAATCCCAGTATGTCGTTTGCTTTCTCAAAAAGGATTTTCGCAGTTGGGTGGGTATCATATAATTGTTTCCCCATTCCAATAAACTGACTTCCCTGACCAGGAAACAAATAGGCGTGCTTACTCATAACATTCAATTTCAGGGAGCTAAAATAAATAAAAAAGCCTGATAAAATTTATCAGGCTTTGAATCTGTTCTTATGTTACTAGAATTCCGTTTTCATTTCGAGGTAACGAAGAAATTCGTTGTGTGTTTTTTCTTCTTTGAATTTACCACCGTAATAAGCAGTGATGGTTGAAGAAGTATCATCTTCCACACCCCTACTAGCCACGCATAAATGTTTTGCATCTATTAATACAGCAACGTCATCAGTACCAAGAACCTTTTGCAATTCTTTTCCAATTTGCATGGTAAGGCGTTCCTGAACCTGTGGACGCTTTGCAAAATATTGCACCAGTCTGTTCAACTTACTTAAACCAACTACACTGCCGTTACTAATATAAGCCACGTGCGCTTTTCCGAAGATGGGAACAAAATGATGTTCGCAATTGCTGTAGAAAGAAATATTCTTCTCAACCAGCATTTCATTGTACTTGTATTTGTTTTCGAACATGGCCATGGCAGGCATGTTTGCAGGATTCAATCCACTGAAGATCTCTTTCACATACATCTTCGCAACCCTACGAGGCGTGCCTTTGAGGCTATCATCGGTAAGGTCAAGGCCCAATGTTTCCATGATCACTGTGAAATGTTTTTCAATTTTTGCAATCTTATCTTCATCCGACATGTCAAAAGCATCTTTACGCATTGGCGTATCTACAGAAGTGCTCACATGGTTATCTCCCATATCATCAATCAGTAAATCGCTCAACTCTATTTTGTCTCCGTTAAGCCGGATATTCAACAAAGTTTCTTTCTGTTTCATACAATGTTATTTTTAAATCTAAACCAATGTCCAGTTTCACTCTCAACAAATCATAAATCACAATCGCAATATTTTCTGCAGTGGGATTTACAGAGGCGAATTCTACGGTGTCGAGGTTTAAATTTTTATGATCAAATTTATCTAATACTTGTTCTTTAATAATGTTGCTTAATTCTTTCAAGTCTAACACATAACCAGTAGAAGGGTTCACTTCACCTATCACTTTAACAATTAAATCATAATTGTGTCCATGATAATTATCATTATTGCACAATCCGAATACCGCCTTATTCTCTTCTTTAGTCCATGCCGGATTATGAAGACGATGTGCTGCATTAAAATGCTCTTTACGATATACGGCAACTTTCTTGCTCAAATGATATAATTAATATGCTTAACTAATTTTTCTAAAGGCACTGTTTCAGAAGTGTGCTGATCAAGTGGCCAATTTTGAAACCTATCAAGGCTGCAATTCAGACTTTCTAAACTACTGCAAAGATACATACGAGAATAATAACGGAAAGGTTTCTGTTTTGTTTACTTCTTGACAAAAAAAATCTAAACAGAATCAACCACCCTGTCTGTTCGCTCAATCGCTCCAACCACCCCTCCATCGCATGCGATGGAGGGGAAACCTTTTTTAACCATCCCTAGCTTATCCCTTATCTTTTATCTCTTCACTCCCAAAGTATTCTACATAAATTCTTGCCGTCTCATACAACTTAACACAATGTAAATAAACATTTTGTGGAAGATGTGGGGCCAATTGTTGCCAGATGGCGATGGCTAAATTTTCGGTACTACATATTTTGCCAAACATAAAGTCTACATCGAGATTTAGGTTTTTATGGTCTAGCGGCGTAATCACATGTTCTTTCATTAGCTTACTCAGCTTTTTCACATCGTACACAAAGCCTGTTTCTGGGTCGGGAATACCTTTTACGGTTACATATAGGTCGAAATTATGACCATGCCAGTTTTCATTGGCACATACTCCAAAGACAGCATCATTCTGTTCTTTGGTCCAATTAGGATTAAACAGTTTATGAGCTGCATTAAAATGTTCTAACCTCGTTACATACACCATCCTACTCAAAATTTCGGCAAACTTACGACTTGCCGGGCAATTAAGCATTTTAGGCATATTTGTGCATTTGTAGAAATCACCGAACTTTGAATCATGCGTGTTATCATATCAGCAGCAACAGTAGCAGAATGGATGCCCTCTTTTCTGAACATCAATGCACTTTATACAGGTGAAAGTCAAAGGCTTAAGCTTCAATATCATCAATCTGGTATTGGCATGCTTGCGGCTTCTTTTGCCCTAACAAAATTGGCTATTGAAGACAAACCCGACCTGATTATTCAAGTGGGTATTGCCGGAACTTTTGATACGGAACTTGCACTAGGAACGGTGGTGGTAATTGAAGAAGAAACTATTGGCGACTTAGGCGTGGAGGAAGATGGCAAGTGGAAAGACCTTTTTGATCTTAAATTAGAAAAGAGCAGTTATCATCCTTTTGAAAAAAGAAAATTACCAAATCAGTGGCTTGGTAAATACAATCTTTTAGAATTGAAAGAAGTGAGTGGTATTACAGTAAATGAAATTACCACGCATCCCGAAAGGATTCAAAAATTGATAAAAAAATATAACCCATGCATTGAAAGTATGGAAGGTGCTGCATTGCATTATGTAGCTCGTGAAACTTCTATACCATTTATTCAAATCAGGGCCATCTCTAATTATATTGGTGAACGTGATAAATCGAATTGGCAAATGAAATTAGCAATCGATAACCTGAACCAAACCTTATTAAAATATATCGATCAATTGT
Source organism: Bacteroidota bacterium (assembly GCA_025363385.1). Classification (GTDB taxonomy): domain Bacteria; phylum Bacteroidota; class Bacteroidia; order Chitinophagales; family Chitinophagaceae; genus Sediminibacterium. Next base: position 18,215 of record JANYEA010000144.1, read on the forward strand.
ATCAAATCTCTTAAGAATTGAATATGCATTTTACTTTAGGATTTTCACCTTGTCCCAATGATACTTTTATTTTCGATGCATTAGTGAATCAGAAAATCGATACTGAAGGAATCACATTCGATGTGCATTTAGAGGATGTGCAAACACTCAACGAATGGGCAAAATCTAATCAATTAAATATCTCTAAAATCAGTTACGGTGTTTTGCCCATTGTACAAAATAACTATACCCTTTTGAGCAGTGGCGGAGCATTAGGTAAGGGTGTGGGTCCACTTTTAATTTCCAAAAAATCAGTGTCTGATTTAGCAGAAATAGATAATATGAAAATAGCGGTGCCAGGTTTGAACACTACTGCACACTTATTATTTTCCATGGCTTTCCCCAATGCAAAAAAGAAACAGTTCTTGGTATTCAACGAAATTGAAGCTGCTGTATTAAGTGGTGCAGTTGATGCTGGCGTAATTATACATGAAAACAGGTTTACGTATCAGGATAAGGGATTGATAAAATTAATAGACCTGGGTGCCTTTTGGGAAGAAAAATTAGACTGCCCCATTCCACTCGGTGGCATCATTATGCAAAATACATTTGATCAACCCACGCAAAATAAAATAGAACAACTCATAAAAAAATCTGTGGAATATGCATTCGAAAATTATCCGCTGATCACAGAATACGTAAGATGTCATGCACAAGAAATGAGTGAGGTAGTGATGCGCCAACACATAGATCTTTATGTAAATAATTATAGTATTGATTTGGGTGTGGAAGGCAGAAAAGCAGTAACTACTTTACTGAATATTTATCAAAAAAATTATACCTCTTAGTTTTCTTTTAATGCTTTTGCATACACATCCAATACTCTTTTCCTGGCAAGTTCATGAGCAACAATGGGAGCTGGATAACTAAATTCTTGAAATTCGGGCACCCATTTTTTGATATACTTTAGATCTTTATCAAATTTTTCTGTTTGAAGTGTTGGATTAAAAACCCTAAAATAAGGTGCGGCATCACAACCACTACTACTAGCCCACTGCCAGCCACCATTGTTTGCCGCAAGATCAAAATCTAACAATTTTTGTGCAAAATAAGCCTCGCCCCAGCGCCAATCGATGAGTAAGTGTTTACATAAAAAAGAAGCCACAATCATTCGAACACGGTTATGCATAAACCCAGTTGCATTTAGCTCGCGCATCCCAGCATCCACAATCGGGTATCCCGTTTTACCCTCACACCATGCCTGAAATTCAGCTTCATTATTTCGCCACGGAATAGATTCATAGGCTGGCTTAAATGATTTTCCTTTACCCACTTGAGGAAAGTTCCATAAGATCATATGGTAAAAATCGCGCCATATCAGTTCATTTAAAAATGTTTCATTCAATGGCATTGCTTTACTAGCCAATGCCCTGATGCTAATGGTTCCAAAACGTAGGTGTACCCCCAGTTTAGAAGTTCCGTTTTCAAGTGCCGGGAAATTGCGATGTTCTGTATATTTTTTTACAACTTCAGTCGCTAATTCATGTGAAGGAAATGGCAAATCATTTGCTTCAAATCCCATCGATGCAAGAGAAGGAATGTCTTGCTTTGTTTGCTTAAAATAATTCTGCTCATATTGCTCTACAGAATAGGGTTGCAGATCTTGCTCACAAAGTTTCGCCTTCCACTTTCTACTATAGGGTGTAAAAATAGTATAGGGGGTTCCATCGTCTTTTGCCACTTCCATCTTCTCAAAAATCACCTGATCTTTACAACTTTTAAAAGCTATGCCTTTGGATTGTAGATACAAAGAAATTTGTTCATCCCTTTCTTTTGCGTAAGGTTCATAATCGTGATTGGTAAAAACATTTTCAATCTTGTACTTATGAGAAAGTTTTTCAAATACTTCTAAGGGAGTTCCATAATAGACTTCTAAACTTGAACCTAATTGAATCAATGTTTTCTGCATTTGTTCAAGGGCGGCATGTATAAATTCCACGCGCCTATCATGCTTGTCTTCTAATTGATTGAGGATGCTAGTATCAAAAATAAAAATGGGTAATACAGGCTTACCCGTTTTTAATGCATAGTATAACGCCGCATTGTCGGTAAGTCGAAGATCTCTTCTGAACCAGGTAATATTTAAAGAAAGGGGCATGAATAAATTTTTAATAAAACAAGGAACTCTCTAAAAAGTTCTGTAGCCCAAAACTAAAAGAGCCATTCCGATTTACTGGAATGGCTCTTTTTATCAATCACTTAAAATTAGTCAACAAATTTCGGAACCAATGTTACTCTTCTGTTTTCAGCTCTTCCAGCTTTGGTTTTGTTATCACCAGTTGGATTTTTAGAGCCGTAACCTGCAGTATTGAAACGATCTCCTGCTACACCACCTTTGATAAAGGCAGCTTTAACAGCTTCAGCACGCTTCACAGACAATGGATCGTTGATTTTATCTGTACCAGTATTATCTGTATGACCTTCAATATCTAAATGTAGTTTAGGATACTTAGCCAATAAAGCTAAAACTGGATCGAATTTAGATTTCGCGATTTTAGCATTTACTAATTTTGTTGTACCTGTAGTGAAGTAGAAACTCTTAGCAGCTTCACCTAAAACACCACTCATATCAGGACAACCATAGTTTGAAGCAACACCTACTTCATTAGGGCATTTGTCTTGCTCATCATTAACACCATCACCATCTGTATCAGGAATAGGACAACCATTGTATTTAGCTAAACCTGGAACAGTAGGACACTTATCTTCTTCATCATTGATACCATCTTTATCAGTATCAGGAATAGGACAACCTTGGTATTTAGCCAAACCTGGAACGGTAGGACACTTATCGTTCTCATCATTGATACCATCTTTATCAGTATCAGGGATAGGACAACCTTGGTATTTAGCCAAACCTGGAACGGTAGGACACTTATCAAGACTATCAATAATACCATCACCATCTGTATCAACTGGAGGAGCTGGAGGTACAATAACTGGAGGCATAATCTTTTTGCCAAACAATTTAAGTTTTACACCTGCTTGAATTCCATTGTTGTAATATTTGAAACCATTGTTTCCAACGTTAGGATTCAAACCATATTTCATATCGCTGAAACCATAAATATAGCGAGCATAAATTTGTAGAGTGCTATGTGGAAATAATTCAAAACCTGCAGTAACTGCAGTGCTTTGATCAACAAACATTCTCTTATAAAAAGAAGTGGTTTGAGAAGAAATCTTATTTGTAAAGTCGATTTGCGGTCCAACTAACAAGGCAAAATTTTTGCCTGTTTGAATTTTGAACAACAAAGGATAAGACTGATACTGTAAGGTGCCGTCAAATTGACTTTTTCCAGATGTATTCGTATTAACACTATAACCTAAAAACGAAAATTGTGCTTGTGGTTCGAAAGAAAGGGCACCGCCTAAAGGGAAATTCAGCCATACACCAGCTGCATATCCGAAATCGCTTTTGTAGTCAACAGAAGGTGCATTTACCATTCTAAACTTAGTATAGTTTAAAGCACCCAGTAAACCACCGGAAATTCCATATTTTGGTTTAGCCGTTTGAGAAAATGCCGTTGCAGCAAACATCAGTATTGCTACAGTTAGGGACATTAATTTTAGATTTTTCATATTTCTTCTTTTGGTTTTTTTTACTCGCTTATTCAATTACTTATCAAATGGATAGATAATCAGATGCAGCGAAATTAGTTAAAAAAGTAGAAAATAATTATATATCTGTTAAAAAAATAAAAATCTTGTACAATTTTTCACTTTACCCTTCGTTTGCTGCCATTATAAGGGAATTATTAAAAAAAATCATTACTTCTTAATCAGACACCCATTTGATAAGTTACCAGCTCCGAAGTTTAAGCGTTTCAAAAGAAAAATTGATTTATCCACAAAACAAATGTAAGAATGAGGGTAATTTAGCATCTCCCAATAAATAGAAAATGCAAATCAAAGACATCATTCAAGAACTAGATAGATACGCCCCGCCTGCTTTTCAGGAATCTTATGATAATACAGGGTTGATTGTGGGAAATGCCGATCGGGAATGCACCGGAATCCTATGTTCCTTGGATGCAACGGAAGAGGTGATTTTAGAAGCAAAAGCAGCTGGCTGTAACCTGGTAGTTGCACATCACCCCATTATTTTTAGCGTCTTAAAAAAACTCAATGGCAAAAATTATGTAGAAAAAACTGTGATCACAGCCATAAAAAATGATATAGCCATTTTTGCCATCCATACCAATCTTGATAATGTAATAGAAGGGGTAAATAGTACGATGGCCCTTAAACTAGGCTTGCACAATCCGAAGGTTTTACTTCCCAAAAGGGGGATTAACCCCAATTTGTTTGGTATTGAGCCATCAGCATCCCAATCAGATATTTCCTTAACTAATGATAATCAACGTGTTGGATCTGGTTTGATCGCAGAATTACCCGAGGAAATGGAAGAAAATGGGTTTCTACAAATGTTGCAAACCTGCTTTCAGTTAACCGTTATCAGGCATAGCCCTTTACTAGCTAAACCCATTAAAAAAGTGGCCCTATGTGGTGGCGCAGGTAGTTTTCTATTAAAGCAGGCTTTGGAAGCCGGAGCCGACATTTTTATTACATCCGACCTAAAATACCACGAGTTTTTTGATGCCGAAGGCCGGATCCTGGTGGCCGACATTGGGCATTGGGAAAGTGAACAATTTACTACCGGGCTTTTAATTGATATTTTACAGGCTAAATTCCCTACCTTTGCCGTCCTCAAATCAGATATAAAAACCAATCCGGTGAACTATTTTCTGTAAGAGGATTCAGGTGAACAGTAATGTACACCAATACAAACTCCAAATTTTATACTAGATATGGCATCTGTTAAAGATTTCTCTGTTGAAGAAAAACTGTTAAACCTCGTAAGGTTACAAAAGATTGACAGCAAACTGGATGGAATTCAGGTATTGAGAGGCGAATTGCCAATGGAAGTAAGCGACCTCGAAGATGAGATCCAGGGATTGCATAGTCGTCAAACTCGTATTGAAGAAGAAATCAATGGTATTTCTGAATTCATTGAAGGTAAAAAAACAACCATCAAAGAAAGTGAAGCCCTGATAGCTAAATACGAAAAGCAAAGTGAGAATGTAAAGAACAATCGTGAGTTCGAAGCGATCAATAAAGAGATCGAAATGCAACAGTTAGAAATTAAGCTAGCTGAAAAGCATATTCGTGATGCAAACGAAGAACTGACAGAAAAAATCAAGAATCTGGAAGTTGCAAAAAAGCAAGTAGCTGTTAAAGAAGGCGTGTTGAATCATAAGAAAAGCGAGTTGGAAAAGATCATCGCTGAAACTGAAAAAGAAGAAACCGAATTCAGAAAGCAAAGTGCTGATGCACGTGGCCATATCGACGAACGTTTATTGTATAGCTACGATCGTATTCGTACTAGCTACCGTAACGGTCTTTCTGTTGTGCCAGTAGAAAGAGATGCATGTGGTGGTTGCTTTAATTCTATTCCACCTCAACGTCAAAGTGAAATCCGTTTACACAAAAAAATCATCGTATGTGAAAACTGCGGTAGAATTTTAGTGGATGCAGATTTGAGCGATAGTATTGAAGTAAAGTAACTGTTAAATAATTCAATTGAATGGATAAAGGGCATGCATTTAGCTGCCCTTTTTTTATTTTACACCCGATGAAATCAACCGCCCTCATTTTTATTGCGATTCTTTTTTCTGCATGGGCAAATGCAGAAAAGGTTTTTGATTATAATAGTACTTGTCAACAAGCTTACCAGGAAATTACAAAACTTAAGATCGAATCGGGTCTGACATTGATTGCAAAAGCAAAACAACAAAATCCCAATAATTTAATTCCAGTAATGCTGGAAGATTATACAGAATTCTTTCAGCTGTTTTTTAATGAAGATCCAAAGGACTTTCAGAAAATGATGCCCCATTTCAGTGAACGATTAAATAGCATTGCAGATGGACCCAAAAATTCTCCTTACTATAATTTTTGTTTAAGTACGATACGCATTCATAAAGCTGCAGTTGAAATTAAATTCGGACAAAACTGGAACGCAGGCTGGGATTTTAGAAAAGCCTTTTTACTATTAAAAGAAAACAGGAAGAACCACCCCGATTTTATTTTAGATGAAATGATGACGGGGTCTTTATATGCAATCATTGGCACCCTACCCTCTGGATACAAATGGCTGGCCAGTATTTTAGGATTGAAGGGCTCTATTATAGAAGGGATGACTTTATTGCACAAGTTTACCTATAGTGAAGACCCATGGGCCAAATTGTACTCGAATGAATCGGCATTTATTTATCCTTTCCTTTTATTTTATATCGAAAATAAAAGAGAGGAAGCTGTTGCATTTGCTCAACAGAAAAAACTGGATATTGTTAATAACCACTTACTATGTTATATGGCTGCTAATCTGGCTATTAATAACAAGCAAACAGCTATTGCAGGTGTGATGATGCAAAATCGAAACATGAGTGCCGGTTATTTAAAGCTATCGGTGTGGGATTTTGAAATGGGTTATGTGAAACTTTACCACCTCGAGCTAAATGAAGCCATTAATTATTTAGAAGCATTTCAAAAAGATTTTAAAGGCAATTTCTATCGCAAAGACGCTAATTCAAAATTAAGTTATGCCTATTTTCTTCAGGGGAATATGGTGAAGGCAGTGGCAACCAGAAATGAAATATTAAAAAAAGGTGCAACGGATACAGATGCAGATAAGAAAGCTTTAAAAGATGCAAAAACCGGTACATGGCCCAATGCTATTTTATTGAAATCGCGTTTATTGAATGATGGAGGATTTCACAAGGAAGCCCTAGCTGTTTTAGCAGGAAAAAAATTGGAAAGCTTTATAACTGATGAAGACAAATTAGAGTTCTCTTATCGTGTGGCAAGAATTTATGATGATTTAGGAAGGAAAGAGGAAGCCATCAAAGCTTATCAATTAGCCATTCAACTGGGAGAACACCGCAAAGAGTATTATGCGGCAAGGGCTGCTCTACAAATTGGGCAGATCTATGAAGAACGTGGGCAAAAAGCCTTAGCCATCACCTATTATCAAAAATGCCTAGATATGGGTGATCATGAGTTTAAAGATTCACTAGATCAACGTGCAAAATCGGGTATCGGGCGCTGCAAAGGAGAATAAGTTGATTCTAAAATTATATTACTGCAATCAATTTGCTGAACAGGTAGAGCTTCTATATCTTGCGCAGGGTTCTAGCAAAGAACATCGAAAACAAATTAAGAATGCTTCGCAAATTACAGATACAATATTATGCTATCATAGATTCGATTGAAATCGAATTTGCACCACATTTAAATATCATTACCGGAGAAACAGGCGCTGGTAAAAGTATTTTGATGGGAGCCTTGAGTTTAATATTAGGTGAGCGTGCAGACAGTTCCGTATTACGCTATGCTGATAAAAAATCTGTGATTGAAGGATACTTTCAAATAGAGCAGAAACAAAATGTGCTCAACTTTTTAGCCGCCAACGATCTTGATGCAGATAATGAATTAGTAATCCGCAGAGAAATTGCACCCAATGGTAAATCAAGGGCTTTTATTAATGATACTCCAGCCAGCTTACAACAGTTAAAAGAATTAGCCAGTCTATTGGTTGATTTGCATCAGCAGTTCGATACATTAACTTTAGGCGATAACGACTTTCAAAGAACAGTTTTGGATGCACTTGCCTCAAATCAATTATTATTAGCCGAATACCAATTGGTTTTTCAACAATGGCAATCTGTAAAGAAAGAATTAGAAGAACTTGAAAATAGAAAACTAATATTTCAAAAAGAATTCGATTATCATCAATTTCTATTTGAAGAATTACAGGAACTATCTTTCAAAGAAAACGAGTTAGAAGAAATAGAAGCAGAACTGCAATTGTTAAGCCATGCAGAAGGAATCAAAGCGGTTTTATTAAAAGTAAATGCCGAATTAGAATCGGGCGAACAACCCGTGCTTCCATTATTCAAACAATGGATCAATCAGCTACATCATATATCAGCGTTTCATATTGCCATTCCCTCTTTAATAAAAAGGTTAGAAAGTACTCAGATAGAATTGCAGGACATTACAGACGAAATGGAACAGCTAAACAGCAAAGTACATGTAGATGAGAAAAGAATGGAATGGCTCAACGATCGTATGGCAGCTGGTTATAAGTTGTTGAAGAAACACAACGTTAAAACAACTGCAGCTTTATTATTGATTCAAAAAGAATTAGCTGAAAAATTAGATGCAGTTTTACAGATAGACGAAACCATCGCTGAAAAACAAATGCTTGTAGCCTCCTTATTAGCTGAAGCAAATGCTTTGGCAAAAAAACTATCAGTAGCTAGAAAAAAAGAAGTAAGTCCATTAGAGAATAATGTAAATGAATTATTGGTGTTGGTTGGCATGCCCAATGCTCGATTAAAATTAAGTATTGAAGAAGGCATGCTTAATATTTACGGATGCGATCAAATTGAATTCTTATTCGACGCTAATAAGAGCAATCGTTTTGAACCTATCCGTAAAGTTGCAAGTGGTGGAGAGTTAAGTAGATTGATGCTTTGCATAAAATCGCTAGTCGCAGAAAAAGTGGATCTTGCTACACTTATCTTCGATGAAATAGACACAGGCATTTCTGGTGAAGCTGCAAAGCAAGTAGGTCGCATCATGAAAGGCTTATCAAAGAATAGACAGATCATCTGCATCACACACCAGCCGCAAATTGCTGGGAAAGCAGACGCGCATTTTTATGTGTATAAAGAAGAGCAATCTGGTTCCATCAAAACCAATTTGCGATTATTGAGCAAAGAAGAGAGGATCAATAAAATTGCTCAAATGCTGGGTGGCGAAACCCCTTCGGCAGCAGCATTAGAAAACGCAAAAGAAATGATGCAAGTTTAAAATCAGATTTTTTTACCCACTTAAAATAAATGGTATGCATTGGACTGAGTATTTTGGTTATATCGGAGCTTTCTTAAGCGCTGTTACTTTTATGCCACAAGTATGGCTAGCATGGAAAACAAAAAGTGTTGGCGATCTTAGCTTAGGTATGCTATCGATTGTTTTTATAAGTGTAGTAGTTTGGTTGGTTTACGCCTTTGCGCTTGGACTATTACCAGTAATTATCGCAAACACTATAGTGGGTGTTTTAGCAATCATCTTGCTTTATTTCAAATTCACATTCCCGAAAAAATAGTTAATAAAAAAGCCATCCAGAAAAAATTTTGGATGGCTTTTTTATTGGGATATTATTTTCAGTCCCTTGGGGATAGGTTTAGTATTCGTCTTCATTGAACATAAAATCTTCCTGGCTTGGATAATCAGGCCAGATGTCTTCGATGCTCTCGTACACTTCACCTTCATCTTCTAGTTCCTGTAAATTCTCAACAACTTCAATGGGTGCTCCACTGCGAATACTGTAGTCGATCAGCTCATCTTTGCTTGCAGGCCAAGGTGCTTCTTCCAGGTAACTTGCTAATTCTAATGTCCAGAACATACCTATAAATTTTTGCAAATGTAACCGTATAAATGAAACCACCAAACCTAAGTTTTACCTTCTCTGTAAACAAATCATTAAAATTTAGACCCGTTGGCCTTCCTTTTGTAGGTTTGTAAGGCGAATCTTAACCTAATCTGATGCTAAAAGCCGAAAATATTACCAAAAATTATGGACAATTAGCCGTTTTAAAAGGCGTAGATATTGCTGTAGAAAAAGCTGAAATTGTGAGCATTGTGGGTTCTTCCGGAGCTGGCAAAAGCACTTTACTTCATATTTTGGGCACACTCGATAGTGCCGATTCGGGCAATATTTTCATTAATAACCAACAAGTTAACCTTCTTAAAGGGCGCGAATTGGCCGCATTTAGAAATAAACATATTGGCTTTGTATTTCAGTTTCACCATTTATTGCCAGAATTTTCAGCTCTCGAAAACGTGTCAATCCCAGGCTGGATTGCGGGCAGATCGAAAAAAGAAGTGGAAGCCAATGCCATTGTTTTATTAAAAAGATTGGGTTTGGAGGATCGGATGGAAAATAAACCCCAACAATTATCTGGTGGAGAACAACAAAGGGTAGCCGTTGCACGTGCATTGATTAATCAGCCACTCATCGTTTTTGCTGATGAACCCACAGGAAATTTAGATAGTAAAAACGCAAAAGAGCTTCACGAATTATTTGTTTCGCTTCGCGACGATTTTAAACAGACTTTCTTAATCGTTACCCATAACGAAGAACTGGCTACCATGAGTAATCGGAGATTGTATATGAAAGATGGTCAGATTGTGTAATTAAGCCTCTAACCTGGGTTTCCAGGCAATATCAGCCACCTTTAATTGATGACCAATATAACGGGCCAATACAAATAAATAATCGCTTAATCGATTCAGGTATTTTATAATGAGCGGATCTACAAAAAGCTCGTGTTCCATCATGTTTACACAGCAACGCTCTGTTCTTCTGCAAATACAACGAGCAACATGTGCAGTAGAAATAGCTATATGTCCACCAGGAAGAATAAAGTACTTCATAGGCGGTAACACGTCATGCATATGATCAATTTCTTTTTCTAAAAAAACAATATCCGATTCCCGAAGGTCTGGGATTTTCATCATGGGTTCTTTTTCAGGATCGCAGGCTAAAGAAGAGCCGATGGTAAATAATCGATCCTGTATTTCTTTGATAACGTTTTTACTATGCAGATCAGTTAAATGATCACCCAACAATCCGATATATGAATTCAATTCATCCACAGTTCCATAAGTGTCGATGCGGATATGGCTCTTCAAAACTTTAGTGCCACCTATTAAACTTGTTTTACCCAGGTCGCCCGTTTTTGTATATGTCTTATTAGCCATATTATAGAGGTATTATATTATCCATCATTCTAACAAAGATAAAATTGAAAGGTTCATGTAAGTGGGAAAAGTAAAAATTAAAAAGTAAAAAGTAAAAAAAAGTCCCAAAGAAAAGGCTCTTAGGGACTATAATATCCAGGGCTTAAAGGCCTGGCTGTAAATATTTTATTCAGCATAAAACTTTGAATCTGTCTTCGTTTTACTTTTTGAATTTTGAATTTTTACTTTTAATGGCTATGCGATATCGCATCTAACTCTTTTACCCGATCGCTTTCAATTAAGCCATCTCTTAGACGTACAATACGGTGGGCATAGCCAGCAATATCTTCTTCATGGGTAACTAGTACCACTGTATTTCCAGCTTCTTGAATTTTTCCAAAAATGCGCATTACTTCCACTGATGTTTTTGAATCTAAGTTACCTGTAGGTTCATCCGCTAATAAGATCGAAGGATTGTTAACCAATGCACGCGCAATGGCCACACGTTGAATTTGACCACCACTAAGTTCATTTGATTTATGGTGACTTCTTTCTGCCAGATCCACTTTTTTTAAAGCTTCCATGGCTCTTTCTAAACGTTCTTTTTTACCAATTCCAGCGTAAACTAAGGGAAGAGCCACATTTTCAACAGCAGTTAAACGGGGTAATAGATTGAATTGCTGAAACACGAATCCAATCTCAGTGTTTCGTACAGTTGCCAAATCATCATCTAACATCTTACTAACGTCTTTACCGTTCAGGATATACTTTCCTCCTGTTGGTGAATCCAAACATCCGAGAATATTCATGAGGGTACTTTTACCGCTACCGGAAGGGCCCATCAGGGCTACATATTCATTTTTTAAAATGTCGAGCGTAATACCCTTTAAAACAGGAATCGCCTGGCTACCCATGAAATAGCTTTTCTGAATATCTACTAACTTAATGATTGATTCGCTCATATATAATTGCTTTCAATTTTAATAGGGAACTTATTTTTTGATCACTTTGGGAACTTTAAAAAATGCCTCATCAGCTAAAGCTGCATTGCTCAATGCATCAGCCCTGGATACAGATCCGGTTACCAGATCTTCTCTTAGCACATTCGCCGCATCACCCATATGTAACAAGGGTTCTACTCCTGTAGTATCCACTGATTCTAATTCAGCAATAAAGCCTATCATTCTTTGTAGGTCTTCCTGAATAGCCCTTTTCTCAGCTTCCTCAAATTGAAGCTTCGATAAATTTGCCAAGTTTTCTACCAATGCAATTGAAATTTCCATCTGAACAAAAATAATTGAAAGAGGCACAATTTAGAATAGTTATTGTTAAAAGGCAATTTTACCCAAACAATGGTCAAAATGATTGATATTGTTTTCGGGTAAGCTGATTTGGTCAGATATTGCTCCCCCTTTTTTTAAAAAACTATCATAATTACGGCTGTTTTTGTCAGTTTTAAGTAAAAAATACCATTTAAAGGAAAATTTAATATTGCATTTGCACAATAAATTCTCAAGAACCTGTAAATTGTAGAGTACAAAATCCCCCCGATTATGTTATTATACGTATTGCTTTCCATTTACTTTGTATGTCTATATGTTGCTTACAAAGGCGCTGCAACGTCTGAAGAATAAGGTTACAGACCTCTGCGCAAGCCATAAAAAGGCAGAACCTCAGTAATTGAATTACTGAGGTTTTTTTTGTTGCTGAACTATCACAATAATTTATCTCCCAACTTTAATTCTGAAAAAGATTTCCCCTATCTTCGAGAAATAGTTGCATAACTAACTAATTTTACGAAAGCTTAGCTAAACAGTATCTTATGAAGCGTTCCATCAAAAAAGTTGCCGTTCTGGGTAGTGGCGTAATGGGTAGCCGTATTGCTTGTCATTTTGCAGGAATCGGAGTATCTGTATTATTGTTAGATATGGTGCCAAAAGGGGCAGAAGATAGTAGCAAAGCCGCAGAAAGAAACAAACTGGTAAACGAGGCATTAACTGCCGCCATCAAAAGTAATCCCTCTCCTGTTTTTACGAAAGATGTGGTAAAAAAAATCAGTACAGGAAACTTCACCGACAATATGAAAGATATTGCGCATTGTGATTGGATCATTGAAGTGGTGGTGGAACGATTAGATATTAAACAACTCATCTATACACAGGTAGAAACCTTTCGAAAACCTGGAACACTCATTAGTTCCAATACTTCGGGCATTCCCATTCACTTAATGGCAGAAGGCCGTTCAGAAGATTTTAAAAAACACTTTTGTGGCACTCACTTTTTTAATCCCCCACGCTATTTAAGATTATTAGAAATTATTCCAACTGAATATACTGATCCTGAAATCGTTGATTTCTTAATGCAGTATGGCGATTTATTTCTTGGTAAAACAACCGTTCTCTGTAAAGACACACCCGCTTTTATTGCAAACAGAATTGGGGTATTCAGCATGATGAGCATTTTTAATATCATGGATAAACTCGGATTGAGTATCGATGAAGTAGATGCATTAACTGGCCCAATAATTGGCAGACCAAAATCTGCCACTTTCCGAACTGCAGATGTGGTAGGAATTGATACACTTGTAAAAGTAGCCAAGGGTGTTGCAGATAATTGTATGGATGATGAGGCAAGAGCCATTTTTTCAATCCCCGCCTGGCTTGATTCTGTTGTAAACAATAATTGGTTAGGAGATAAAACGGGACAGGGATTTTTCAAGAAAACAAAATCAGCTGCTGGTAAAGAAATTGTAACGCTGAATTTAAAGACGATGGAATATGAAGCCAGAACCAAACCTAAATTTGCGAGTCTGGATGCAGCAAAGCCCATTGAAGATCTTAAGAAGCGAATTAAAATATTGTCTTCCGGAGCTGATAAAGCCGGCGAATTTTATCGTGCATTTCATTTCTCTTTATTCTCATATATTTCGCATCGCATTCCTGAAATTAGCGATGAAGTGTATCGTGTAGATGATGCCATGAAAGCAGGTTTCGGCTGGGAAATTGGTGCATTTGAAACCTGGGATACAGTTGGGGTGTCTAACACCGTAGAAGCCATGAAGGCTGCAGGTTATACAGTGGCAAGTTGGGTAGAGGAAATGCTGGCTACTGGTGCCACTAACTTTTATAAAGTAGCTGATGGCAAACGTATGTATTACGACATTCCCACAAAATCATATCATGCAATCCCAGGTGGTGAAGCCTTTTTGATTTTACAAAATCATAGCGATAAAATCATCTGGAAAAACAGTGCATGCAAACTATACGATATTGGTGATGGCGTGGCTGGATTTGAATGGAGTACTAAAATGAATAGTATTGGTGGCGAGGTATTGGAGGGATTGAATAAATCCATTGCAATAGCAGAAGAAAAATATAAAGGACTTGTCATTGCAAACGATGGTCCGAATTTTAGTGCGGGTGCCAATGTAGGTATGATATTTATGTTAGCAATTGAACAAGAATATGATGAGTTGGATATGGCCATTCGCATGTTCCAGAATTCAATGATGCGTGTACGCTACTCTTCAATTCCCGTTGTGACTGCGCCCCATGGATTAACACTCGGTGGCGGATGCGAAATGAATTTACACGCTGATAAAATTTGCGCTGCTGCTGAAACTTATATTGGATTGGTGGAGCTTGGAGTTGGACTAATTCCAGGAGGTGGCGGAACCAAAGAATTTGCCTTACGTGCTGGTGATGATTTACACGAAGATGAACCCGAAACAGTAACCCTCAAAAATCGATTCTTCGCTATCGCAACTGCAAAAGTAGCTACGTCTGCACAAGAAGCTTTCGATATGGGAATCTTGCGTAAAGGACAAGACGAAGTAGTGATGAATATTGGCAGAAGAATTACGGAAGCTAAAAAATCAGTGATCGAAATTTACGACCAGGGTTATACCATGCCAACACAACGCACAGATGTGAAAGTAATGGGCCGTGCTGGTTTGGGAGCCATGTATGCAGGTATTAATGGAATGTGGAAGGGTGGATATGCAACAGACCATGATGCATTTGTTGCTAAAAAATTAGCTTACGTATTATGCGGCGGAGATCTAAGCGAACAAAGCCTGGTTTCTGAACAATATTTACTCGATCTAGAAAGAGAAGCCTTCTTAAGTCTTTGCGGCGAAAAGAAATCTTTGGAAAGAATACAAGCGGTACTAAAAACAGGGAGACCCATTAGAAATTAAAAATTAAAAAGAAAGTCTAATTCTGAATTGCCTTTTTACTTTTTACTCTTTCTTTTTTAAATTTTATTCTTTCTCTAATTGGTAGATTGCCCAATTAGGACTCTCGTACATAAGTAGTGCCCGCAAACCTTTTATTCTGAATTTAATGAGGTTGAATTCATTCAACACCGTTAAGTTTTGTGTAGGATTGGTTTGCTTAGCAATTAGAATATACTTTACAAATTTTGCTGGATTTTCTACAATAGTTAAGAAGGTTTTTTGATGGGGCAATACCATCCCATTCAAGTTTCCGATGTGCACCACTATTGGATATGCCGCAGCATCATCAATTAAAATTTTATTGTCTTCCGTTACAAGATTACTGATGTATTGTGCTACTTGCTGAGATTCACTATAAATTCTTGGGCCCTCCCAGTTCTTATAAATGGTACTCATCTCATTTGAAAAACTATACTCTTCTTCACTGGCAGAATGCTTAAAGAAATAAAATCCCATTACAATAGTAAGTACTGTTGATAAACCGAATATCCACGAGGATGTTTTTAAACTGTATTTACTGGTGCCATAATAACAGATCGAAACTAACGCAATTGGAATGAATAATAAATAATAGCCCAGCGTTAATGTGTATTTATAGCTTAACAATAAAAAAGAATAATACAGCAACATCGCTAAAATGGTAAACAACTCATATAGTTTACCCCTGAACAAAACCAAAGTGGCTATGTAGAGTGGTGTAAGAAATAAAATAAACCCCTGTATTACCACTTGTGTTTGGTAGAGTACATTATCCCTTCCCGCACTCATCACCAAACTTCCAATACGCTGGTTACCCGTAATACGCCAGCTAGCGTATTGGCTATCTAAATAGTAAGTGGGCGATCCTGCATATTGCGAATTCAGGGCACGAAATAATAGTACCGCCATTAATGGCAATAGAAAAATCACCAGATAAAGTGCAGCCGTTCTGTTGGCTAATTTTCTTCGCTGCGAGCGATTATTCAATGCCTCATAATATTGAAAAAGGGGCGATTCACTTCTGGCAATCAATAAGCCATCCAAAGAAATTAGAAAGATAAAAGGGAAAAAAGCTAAGACCACCCAGATAAAATCGAAATTCGAAAAAATGAAACAACCAATATACATACTTGCCATAGAAAGATGGTAAGTAACGGGCTGCCGGTAGTACCTGAAAAAAGATCGGAAAATTAAAAATGCGACTAAGGCTATCACCGCATTTCTCCTACCTGTAACCGCAGCAAAAACAAACATGGGATGAAATGCAAACAAACAAAAAAGAATAGGCACATACAATTTCCAGGAAAACTTTGAGGCTTTTTTAAATTCATCCACCAGCATATAAAATAAGCTAGCCATAATTACCAGTGAAGCAGCTACTGGCGCATAGAGATATCCTAATGGAACAAAAAATAAAGAAGAGAAAAATACAGTGGTTGGAAATGTAAATCCAAGGGTTAAAATTGTATTCTGTTTGGCATTAAAAAGCAACAATAATTTTTCTGAATAAAACAACCCGGATGAATGTTCAAACCCATGCCGTTTCAATAGCCAGGATATTATTATATAATAGGCTACTAAAAGTATGGTTAATATTTTGATCAGTTGCTTAGGCATAGTTCATCATTGCACAGTTTCAAGTGGTGTTACCGCAGCATTACCACTACTACTTACTTTGGTTAATCCGTGGTTTGTTTTTTCCCAATAAAACGGTTTATAAATCAATTGCCATAGTCCCTTGTATGCAGCGATGGAATGCATAATCCAATACAAAGGATTGAGTGCACCAAATAATATCAATTCGTAATACCTTCTTTTAAATACCGAGAGCATGTTTACATAAATCATCATGGTATTACCCGCTACTAAATTAAAAGTTGCGATATACAATACCCAATCTGGAAATAGCGAAGCCACAAATGTTAGTTTCACTATAGCATATACCAAAAGAAAACTTAAAAGAATAGGATACAATAAGAAAGTAATTGATGTACCCGCAATAAAGAAGTTAAAACCAAGGAAACCCCTCCATCCAATCCTTCTAATTAATCGGGCAGGGTTACGCATGTGTACCAATGTAGTTTGCATATAACCCTTGATCCACCTGCTTCTCTGACGAATCCAGTTAAAGGGTTCATTGTTCGCTTCCTCTAATGTGGTGCTATTTACAATACCTACTTTAAATCCTTTTTCAAACACACGAACACCCAGATCTGCATCTTCTGTAACATTAAATGGATCCCATCCACCTAACTCCATCAACTTATTAAATTTAAAGTGGTTACTGGTGCCTCCGAGCGGAATCGGAATATCGAGCGACATTAATCCGGGCAACATATAATCAAACCAATACGTATACTCTAAAGTAAACATGCGCGTTAGCATGTTTTCATTTTTATTGAAATAATTGAGTGCTCCCTGCAAAACCACAAACTCAGGAGGAAGCTTACGAAACAACACCACACATTTTTTTAACTGATCTGAATCGGGTACATCTTCCGCATCATAGATAGCAAGATATTCTCCTCTACAAAAATGCAGTCCGTAATTACACGCTTTGGGTTTTGTTTTAGGCATGTGAAAGGGAACCACAATGGTTTCAAAGTTGGCAGGAAAATCGAGGTTACGTACCGCATTCAATGTTTTATCATCGTCCTCTTCAATCAATAATTTTACGTCTAGTTTTCCCCTTGGATAGTCTAAGCTTCGCAGGTTCCAGATTAGTTTACGAATCAGTTTATCTTCTTTGTAAACGGGCAGTAAAATAGTATAAACAGGAAGTGTATCTTCCTCTAATGCTTTTGTTTCAGCCTTATTTACCAACTCTTTCATTTCAGCTTTTGAGCCATTCAATGAAAGGTAGAGTTTGAACAAAATGGTGCCGAAGAATGCCACACTAAAAACCACATTGAGCACCATGGCTACTTTTAGAAAACTAATAAAAAGCAATATCACCATGATACCAATACTGCCAAAAATAAAGATTAACTGAGGATCCGTAAATGTAATCAAACCCGATTGCTCAGGGTCTTTACGCATCAAACTAAATACAGCTTCCTTCACATAGTATTCGCCCCTCTTGATGTGCACCAGCCAAGTTATATCCAAATCTGAGGCCGCCACAAAACGGATGGGCATATTAAAGCGAAGCGTTAAAAGTGTTTTTAATTTTTCATCCTGTGGATCAGCAGCTGCCACTAGCAAAGCACCATCGGGCATTTTCCTAAGCGGCGCATAGAGTATAGAATTCAGCTCAATCAATTCACATTTTTCGATATACTGTTCATCCATTTCCTCTTCCCGAACTGCTACCAGCTCAAACCCTTCCTGCTCTAAAAAAGCTACATATTTTTTTCTGGTTAAAAAACCAAAGTTCAAAGCTGTTTTGATATAGGAATAACTGAACTCACTTGCGATGACTTCAATCTCCTTCAGTTTATTTTCGTCAAATAAACCGACAGAAACCATATTATCAAGGGCACTGACTGGCATAATTATATTTCCTCAAACAAAGGCTTTGCATACAACAAAGCTTTCAATAAAACAGTTCCGGCATTTTACTACCGGAACTGAATAAATTATTAAACGATCTCTTGAGATTTCTTAACGCGTCTTCTTACAAAGAAGAAACTCCATACAATCAACAATAAAACAACTACCAGGATATAGTATTTGTAATTTTCCCATAAGGTGAGGAAGGTGTTTTTATCGCCTTTATAGCTCACCATTTTTTCATCATCACGAAGTTTAAAGAAGAAGTTACTCTTACCATCACTGGTTGAGATACATACATTACTCTGGATGGCAGAAGACTGTCCGCCAAAGCTTTTAATCACACTTTGCAAAGCTTCTCTTGTAGTACTATCTCCCAAAGAAGAGATCAAGAGGAAAGTGCTATTCGATTGCCGGAATATTTGAGCAATACCACTGCCCGAGAAATCATTGAACGAGAAGCTGGTCTCCCCATCCAGATTTTTATACAACTGAAAATCGCGATTAAACTGGATCGGCATATTTGAGAAATTCTTGATAAATGGATCTGTTCTGTGCATCAATCCAATTACATTAAATCCACGCATATCTGCCATCGTTGTTTTATCACTTTGTACTAAAACAGGTAATATCATAGAAGCGTTTAAGAAAGACGCAGCATTAATCTGATAAATCAATTCTCCCACTGCCGAAGTAACGTTGGTATTTAAACCTGGAGAAATCAAGAATTTTAAAGGACGCTTTCTAAACTCCCCTGGATAGTTAAAGAAGTTATAGAATTCTGTGGCTTGCTCACCAGAGAATGTGATGCTAGAAGTACGACTATTAATAAAACCAAAGAAGCTCGCAAATCCATCCTTACAAACACTCTGACTAGGATGGAAACGCATTTCAATAACCAGTGAGTTTACTTTGGTTAACAAATAAGTTGGCAAATCCACATCATTATTGAAAGTATTTAAATCCTGCAATGAAGTAGTGTACACTAAGTTATCATTCAAATACACGTTTAAGAAGCCGCGGTCATTCTCCCTTAAATGCGAGAACAATGCCTCTAAGTGAAGGGTAAGTTTTTTAGGAATGGCATTATAATCGATCAGGTTAAATGGATAGTTGGTTTGTAAAGCCAATACACCTTCCATCAAAGCTGAAGGAACACCTAATTGATCTAGGGTTAAGACTTGTGGTAGTACATTGTTTTCAACCGATTTTAAAGTGGTATTGTCAACAATTAATTTTTTAGAAAAAGAACTATTTAAAATATTATAGTTACTCAAAATGGTGATTGCCTTCTTATAACCTTCTTCATCATAACCCGTAATAACCAATACAGAGTTGCCTTCTGTTCCTAGTAATTGAATCAAACCCTGACCTTTACTAAGAGTAGGAAGCTGACGTTTAATGGCTTCAGGTAAACGGCTTTGCAAACCAACAACTAATGTATTATTCAGTGAATCGTTTGTACTATATGATTTAGTGGTGGTTAAATTTTCTCTGTTCATTTGCTTTACCAGCGAATACAGAATACCACCTGCTAATACATCATTAAGATCGGGTGTGGAAGGGCTTGAGATAGAACTAAATTCTTGAATACTTTCTTTCATACTGCGTTCGTAAGAAAGAAAAGGCTGTTTAGGTGCACTGAAAAAAGAGCTGTTGCGAATATTGATCCAAACAGCGGGATTATCGATATCCTGACAAATTTGATCAGACACACTCATTTTAGCAACCAATTTTACTTTTACAAAGCGGCCGTCTGGTTGTAAATATTTTTTGTTCATCGGAATGATGATGGTAATCAATGAATCCATGGTGGATGCAATGATCTTCTGCGTATAAACAGGTGCATCTTTCAAACTGATGGTAACAGTTGACGTATTGGGATTCAATACTTGCGATGGGCGGATATACAAGACCAACTTACTTTGATCCATATCATCATCGGGCTTCACTTTTACGAAGTAGGTGATCGAACCACTAATACCAAAGATGGATTGATCCCGATAGCCCATATCTTCAAAAGTTCGCTGAATAGTTTGCGACCAAGCACTTGAAAGAGCCAGGATGAAAAGGGCAGATAGTAAGATTCTTGTTTTCATATAATTACTGTTTATACTAAGCCAGTTTGAATTTTATTTTAAAATAGTTACCATAGGTATCATTGCTGTTATAACTCAATTCACCACCCATATCTTCGATCATCTTCCTAGAAACAGAAAAGCCCATGCCGGTTTGGCTGGTTGCTGCTTCGAACTTGTTGGGTGAATTTAAACGATTGAAATATTCATTCAATTTATCTATGCCAATGGGTCTTCCTTTATTAATAAATTCAATAACACAATACTCATCAGACTGAGATGCGTGAATACTAATAATGGAAGCTTTTTCACCAAATCGAATAATGTTCGATAATAATTTGAAAAAAATATGTCGAATAAATATCTTATCAAGATCCACAAATAAAGGGGAAGGCGATAAGTTCAATTGAAGTCCAATTTGTTTGATACTTGACGCATCCACCAAACTAACGGCAGATTTTTCCAATTCAGGTACAATATCAAAAACTTCAATTTTATATTCTACTACACCTGTATCAGCTTCAGCTGAATCGGATAATTTTTGCGAGAGATAATGAAGTTTCTCATTTCCCATGGTGATATAGCTGAGAATTTCTTTTTGATCAACCGTTAAATTTCCAGAACCTCGGTTAATAATATCTATAGAAATTTGATTTGATCCAATGAAATTTTTCAGATCATGGATCATAATATTCAAAGTGTTCTGGCGATAGTCGTTCAGTTGTTTCAACCTTCTATTCACTTCTTCGATCACCTGATGCTGATCGTTGATCATTTCGTTTTGCTCTAATAATCGCTTGTTAGATTCCTCAATGATCAGGTTCTTTTGAATCTCTCTTTTTACAATCAGGTATCTATTATGTGCTATGAGACAAGAGAAAGCAGAAATTAAAAAATAAACACCACCTCCATTTTTCACTAAACCTGCATACCCATCTTCTCTTCCCGTAAAGGAGTACAATAAAATTAAAATAACATAAGTGATCCCTACCTGCATGATCGAATAAATAGGTTTCCAGAAAACCATGGTATTCAATAAAAGAACCATGATAGACAAAACCATGTAGTAAGGCAATGCTTCCGACAAAGGAAGAATACCACAATTAAATGCGCCTAACCCTAAATTCAAAGCCACTACCAAATTCAAATGAACCAGGTGATTCCAATTGTTTTTGTTACCTGCCCAAAAAATAATATAAGAAAGTGCAAAGCAAGCTATTCGTACAAAAAGATAATTTAACCAGTGCGGTTTAGAGAATAGAAGGTCTAACACCCAAAAAAGTGGCAAGGAAAAAAGCAGGGTCCAAACAGCCACATTTGAGTAAAATGTTCCGTTTTTATCCAGTTCCTCCTGATACTGCTCGGGCGCAATATTTACATAAGGAATTTTATGATAATTGATCATTTTTTCAAAGGGTCCAACTGGTTCGTCAATAAGTGGTGAATTTAAGTCCAATAAGGCTAAAACAGCCTTATTTTATTCCCACTTTACTGACAATTGTCGAGTTGAGTTTTTAACTAAACGCCTAAACCCTATCGAATATTAGAATTTCAAAAAAAAATAGGAGAAATTCTTCATTTTATCTGGTTTATTCTTTGATGGTGCGTAAAATTCGCATGATAAACGGTAGCAAATTTTAAAGGGATGGTTCTAACTTCGGATAATTGCAATGAAAGCAATTAAATCATTCAATTTTATGGAACCCATTCTTTCAATCGAGGGCATTTCTAAATCTTACGGCAGCATTCTAGCGCTTCAAAATGTAAGCTATGAAGTACCTAAAGGCGCAGTATTTGGATTGCTAGGACCCAATGGTAGTGGTAAAACAACCATGCTAAGTATTATTCTGGATATTTTAAAATCTGATGCTGGAACATTTAATTGGTTTGGCAAACCTGGATCTCCTGAAACTAGAAAAAGAATTGGTTCTTTATTAGAGACCCCAAATTTTTATCATTATCTATCGGCCGTTGATAATTTAAAAATTACGAGTGCCATTAGTGGCAGAGGCAACGACCAATCGATTGATGATGTATTGAAAATTGTGAAGCTCTATGAAAGAAAAAATAGTCGCTTTAGTACCTATAGTCTTGGTATGAAACAAAGGTTAGCTATTGGTGCTGCTTTATTAGGAAATCCGGAAGTGCTTTTGTTTGATGAACCTACCAATGGATTAGACCCTGTGGGTATTGCAGAGATTCGCGAACTGATTAAAGACTTGGCAAAACAAGGAAAGACCATTATCATGGCGAGTCATCTTTTAGACGAAGTAGAAAAAGTATGTACCCATGTTGCCATCATGAAACGTGGAAAATTGCTGGCGGCCGGACCGGTTGACGAAGTGCTTGCCAATGAAGATATTGTTGAGTTAGCGGCTAATAATTCGATGAATTTAAAATCAGTATTAGAAGACTTTCCTGGCATAACAAGTATTAAGGAAAATGGCCATTTTATTCAATTGCATTTTCCAATTGGCACAGCCCCAATGGAAGCCATCAACCGGTATTGTTTTGAAAAAGAAATCGTACTGAATCAATTAATACTAAAAAAGAAAAGCCTCGAAACCAAATTCTTCGAGTTAACGAACGACTAACTTTAAAATGCATCTACCATGTTTTCTTTAATAAAAATAGAGTGGCTAAAAATTAAAAAGTACCCGGCATTCTGGTGGATGCTTGGTATTGTTACACTTACCTATCCTGGAACGAATATGATGTTCTACTATGGATATATTCAATCAACCACTGGTAAAGAAGTTGCTAATAATGTGGCAAAGATGCTATTGGGAAATCCATTTGCGTTTCCAGAAACCTGGCATACCGTGGCTTTTCTTTCTTCCAATTTTATTGTGATCCCTTCAATACTTGTAATTATGCTGGTTACCAATGAATACAATTACAAAACCCATCGCCAGAATATCATTGATGGTTGGAGCAGAACACAATTTGTAACTAGCAAATTATTTGATGTGTTGATCATTTCTTTGATTACTACTTTGATGTATACTTTGGTAGCAGGGGCTTTTGGTATTTATGCCGATGCAGATAACCTAAACAGATGGGCAGAGCAATTGCAATATATTCCCCTATTTTTAATCCAAACTTTTGCGCAATTAACGATTGCTTTTTTGATTGGGTTCATAATTAAAAAAGCTTTTATTGCACTGGGTGTATTTCTTTTTTACGATCTTATTTTAGAGAATATTGCCAATGGATATTTGAAGTGGAAAACAAATGATCTGGGTCGCTTTTTACCCATGGAAATTTCAGACCGCATCATACCATGGCCAGCATTCATGAATCGTTTTGGGAAAGACATGAAAGATGCTTATACAAAAGCATTAGCAGCTATTCCTGAGCATTTGTTATACACTGTAATTCTCACTTCAGCAATTTGGGCTTTCTGTTATTACTTACACAAACGCCGTGATCTATAAGGGGTGGATGAGTTGTTTGATGGCTTTTGAAATTGTGGGATACTGATATTGAAACCCGGTGCCTTGAATTTTATAGGAATTCACTTTTGCAGATTTTAATATTTCGATACTCATTTCTCCTAATACCCATCTCAGAAAAAATGCAGGCACATGAATGGAAATGAAAAAGCGATTTTTCATCGACTTAGCAAGGGCCAGCGTTAATGCTTTATTGGTTACAATTTCAGGTGCTACTGCATTATATACTCCCTGCATATTTTGATCATCGATTGCCTTGATAAACATGCCGCATAGATCATCGATATGTATCCAACTGATATGTTGTTTGCCATTCCCCAGAATGGCAGCGAATCCTAAACGAATTGGCTTTTTAAATTCTACCAATGCTCCACCGGTATTGCTTAACACAATACCAATTCTAAAAATAACCAGGTGCTTATCTAGTGCAGTTACGGCTTGAATATTCTGCTCCCAGATTTTACAAGTCTCACCAAGAAATTCAGTATCAGCAGGTGCATCTTCTGTAAAACCATTTTTTTCAGATTGATGGGTATCTGCACCATACCATCCAATACCAGATGCACTAATCACCGTTTTCACTTTATTCGGTAAAGTTTGCATGGCCTGAACTAAGAGAGCTCCACTATCTGCCCTACTGTTCAAAATCTCTTCTTTTCTTTTTTTATTCCAGCGTTTATCAGCAACACCTGCGCCGGCTAAATGCACAATATGATCAGCTGCAGCAAATGCAAGCGGGTCGATCCATTTTTTTGCTAGATCCCATTTTGCATGTGTAACGCCCTTAGGCAATTGATTGGATGGCAAGGGGTTTCGAGATAGGATGATTACTTCGTGTCCTTTTTTAATTAAAATTTCTGTTAACCTGGTACCCACCATTCCAGAGCCTCCGGTAATTAGTATTGTAGACATAGTGTAAAGTTAGGGAAGATGCCGGAACGAAATTTTCAGATCTGATAAAAAAACCCCCTGGAAATTTCCAAGGGGCTAACAACTAAATCACCAAGTTCAAATTAAAATTTATAGCTAGCAATCGTTAATCAGGTTTTTTTCCATCCAGGAAAGTATTGATGGTAGAGAGCTGCGTATGGTTATTGGAATCTTTGCCAACGGTTACTTTACTGTAGAAATTTTCTACCGAAGTAAGTGAGCTTCCAAATAACTCCATATTCCTGCGGATATATGCAGGCACTGAATCGAACTCATTGTTCGGATCAGTAGTATTCATATTAAAGGAAAGGTTGCGTAGTTTTTGAATCCTTTCTGCGGCCCTTCTTTTCTGTTCTTCACTTTCATCCATATAACTATTATCCTGAGGAATAGCTGCCTGTACTTGGATCGGATGCTTTGGTGCTTCAGGCACAAATGCTTCGCGCATCACCAATTGCATTTCTTCTTCTCTTTCAAATAAAATGGGTGCTGGTTCTAAAACCGGTGCAGGAGTAGGTTTTACTTCTTCAGCTTTGGGTGATTCAAAACGCTCCATCGAATCTTCCTCTGATACTGCATAAATATTATTGGGCTTATGCAAACCACCAAACCTATTAGCAACGGGTTGAGATGGCTGATCAGATACAGTGAATTGAACCAATTCTTCCATTTCAGTTTTAGCAACAGGAATAGCTACTGGTTCTGCTTCTTTTTCTACAATCGGTGTAGTGGCTGCTTCTGGAAGATCCACACTTAATTCGAAATGAAAAGAATCTTTTTCTATTTCTGTTTCAGCAACAATTTTTTCTTCATCGTAAAAAATAGCCGTGCTATGTTCTACTGTGATGGTCATTTCTTCCATCACCGGTTCATGCATGTGTGGTTCAAAGGGATCTTTTACGATCTCGGCAACTGTTTGTTGCATTTGAACAGGAGCCGCTGGTTTTTCAGATTCACCCAGCACCATTACAATTTTCTCTTCCTTTACTTCCACTTTTTTTGCAGGAGTAGGTTTTGAAAATGGATCTTTGTGTTCGAAGCCAGTTGCGATGATGGTAATACCGATTTTCTTATCCAATGTGGTATCATAACCCATACCCACGATCACATCAGTTTCTTCACCTGCCTGCATGCGCAGATAGTCGTTGATGGTTTCAACTTCATCCATTGTACATTCATGATCTCCTTCTGCACTATTAATATTAATCAAGATCCATTTTGCGCCTTTGATATCGCTATCATTCAACAAAGGAGAGGTTAATGCTTCTTCAATAGCACGCTGTGCCCTATCTTCTCCTTCTACCTCACTCTTACCTAAAATCGCTACACCACCATTCTTCATTACAGTACACACATCAGCAAAGTCAACAATGATATGGCCGCGACTATTAATAATATCAGTGATACATTTAGCTGCAGTTGCTAATACATTATCAGCCTTACTAAATGCTTCTTTCATTTTAAGATTACCGTATTGCATGCGCAACTTGTCGTTACTGATCACCAATAAAGTATCTACATAAGGTTTCAATTGACGAATACCTTCTTCTGCTTGTTGCATTCTACGGGGTCCTTCAAAACCAAATGGTGTGGTAACAATACCCACGGTTAAAATTCCCAACTCTTTACAGATTTGAGAAATAATGGGTGCTCCGCCAGTACCAGTTCCTCCACCCATACCAGCACAGATGAAAGCCATTTTAGTATTTACTTCAAGGATTCGTTTGATCTCTTCTAAAGATTCTTCTGTAGCTTTTTTACCAACCTCAGGATTTGCACCAGCACCCAGACCTTGAGTAAGGTGTGGTCCTAATTGAATTTTGTTTGGAACACGACTCTGTTCTATTGCCTTGGCATCAGTATTACAAATAATAAAATCAACACCCTCGATATCCTGGGCAAACATAAAATTAACAGCGTTGCTTCCACCACCTCCTACACCAAGAACCTTGATGATAGATGATTTTTGTTTTGGAAGATCAAAATGGATCATAAAGTACGGTTTAATGGGTTGTCTATTCTGTTCCTTGGGGTATTACATAAACGAAAAATCAAAAATCTTATTTTATAATCTGATCTTCCTCTTCTTTAAACATATCAATTAAATTGTTCTTGAATTTATCCCAGAACTTTTCTTTGCGCTTTACTACGTCTACCACTGGCTCTGGAGCTGGTGCAACTGAATTAACTATGTGCAATGAATTGGTTAAAATTTTGGGAACTTTTACTTCTTTGTATTTCTCACTGAACTCCTTGTAATTGTGTTCATAATCGCTATAACCTTTCAAGATCAAACCAATACAAGTTGAATACATTGGTTTTTTCAATTCGTCGATATGGTTCGGTGCGAGGTGCTCATTTGGAAGTCCGATACGTGCATTTAATCCGGTAGTATATTCCGTTAATTGAATCAAATGCTTCAATTGAGAACCACCACCTGTTAAAATTACACCGCCGTTTAAAGCCCTGCTATCAAGACCTACTTGTTTCAAGTGATAACTCACAAAATCCAATATCTCACTCATTCTAGCTTGAATGATCTGTGCTAAATTCTTCACACTGATTTCTTTTGCAGGCATGCCTTTTAAACCAGGTATAGTAATATAGGCATTGGCTTTTGCTTCATCTGCCAAAGCACTACCGAACTGTACTTTCATAGCTTCGGCCTGACTTTTTAAAACACCCAATCCCAAACGGATATCGTTAGTGATATTTTCGCCACCAAAAGGAATTACTGCGGTATGCTTTAATATACCTTCATAAAATACAGCTAAGTCTGATGTACCACCACCGATATCTAAGATCGCTACACCTGCTTCCATATCAATTTCGCTCATTACTGCACTTGCAGATGCAAGGGGTTGTAATACTAAATCTTTGGTAGACAAACCGCTTCTTTCCACAGCACGGTTAATATTGCGAATAGCATTACGATCGCCTGTAATGATGTGGAAATTGGCTCCCACTTTCACCCCATTAAATCCTACCGGATCTTTGATATTTTGAATATTGTCTACATGAAAATCCTGCGGAATCACATCGATGATCTGATCTCCTGCCGGAATAAATGTTTTACGTTGATTGTTGATGAGCTGATCGATCTCTGAAGATTGAATTTCGTTTTCAGGTTCCTGACGAACAATATCTCCACGAGTTTGTAAGCTCTTAATATGATGGCCAGCAATACCCACGTACACTTCGGAAATTTCCAAATCGGGATTACTCTCGTAACAATTAGCTAAAGCAGCCTGTATTGCCTTAATGGTTTGGTCGATATTTAAAACCTGGCCATGTTGCACTCCGCTACTTTTAGCGAGGCCAAAACCCAGAATTTCTAATTTACCAAACTCATTTTTTCTACCTGCGATGGCTGCTATCTTAGTTGTTCCAATATCCAGACCAACAATGATTGGTGATTCATTGTGACTCATATATTTTCTGTTTTAGTTGTTAGCATGATACTGTTTTCAAAAACCATCGCATTGCAGGACACAATAATTGCAGCTTTTAATGCACGGATTTGGGCTTGCTTTTCACACGCCTATTCGTTAACGGTTTATTGATTGCTTTATTGTTTATTTGATGTGGTATTATTTTATTATTTGTGCTACTTGAATCAATGATGGGCAATGGCTGGGGTGCTGTTTTTTGAACCAGCTCCATTAACTTTCTTTTTGCTTCCGCTGAATCTATTTGGGCTTTTGCTGTTCCTCTCCTAACAGCTACTACTTGGTTTTCGTAACGTAGATCCAGTTTCTCATAGGTATTGATCCCTTGTTGCAATAATGCTTGTTGATAGAACGACTTCAATCTGTTAAATTTTTTTTCCAGCTGTTCTGCATCTCCAACTACTACTAATTGATCTCCGATTAATGGAATGATTTCAAACTTCGAATGCGGGTTGATGTTCACTTGAGCTATCTGGGCCATCCAAAAAGAATCGGCTCTAATAAATGTGGCCATTTTAACAATGCCCACCAGCAAACTACTATCCGGTTTTGCCAGCACCGTTTTACCAGAAGGAAAATTCGTAAACACAGGAACCCGGGCCGATAACTTATCGCTCAATGGCAGTCTTAATGCCGCACTATCTACATAAAACGAATTTCCACCCAGCACAAATACCCTGGCAATTGGTTGACGCTCCACTACCCTAACCTGCAGCATCTGATTGTTATCGAAATACATTTCTGCACTTTGGATCCAGCTATTTTTTTCCAACACGGTTTCTAAAGACCTTAAATTGATCTTACCCGTAGCCCTGCCTTTTATTTTACCAGATAGATTTAATATTTCCAGGATCTCTTTTTCATCCATGAATATATTTTGTGAGGCACCGCTTATTTCAATCTGTACACCTGAGCAATTTTTCTGTGTTTTTTTTACCATGGCAGCTCCAAATAATACCATCGCGCCGATACCAAACAGTAACCAAACTGCTTGTATGATGCGCTTTTTCCAAGGTATATTTTTCAAGCTCAATTTCATGTTAAAAGTTCTTTTACCTGTAACACTAAAGCATCAATATCTCCAGCCCCAGCCATAACTAGAAGTGCCGGATGATGATTAGCCATCCATTGTAACATGGCTTCTTTACCTAGTATTTGTTTTTGCTGCATTTTCATTCTGGTCAATAACATTTCACTACTTACTCCTTCCATGGGTAATTCCCTTGCAGGATAAATGGGTAATAGAATTACTTCATCGGCCATGTCTAAACTCTCTGCAAATTCATTGGCAAGATCATTGGTTCTGCTATATAAGTGAGGTTGAAATACCAATACCAATTTCCGATCAGCGAACAAACTTCTCACACCACTGATCAGGGCTTTTAATTCCTGAGGATGATGGGCATAATCGTCTATCAGGATATGCTTTTCGTTCTTTAGAATATATTCGAACCTGCGTTTCACACCCCTAAAATCGGCAATGGCAGCGCGGATTTTTTCATCATCAATCGACAAATATTTTGCTACCGTAATGGCGGCTATTGCATTTTCGATATTATGCAAACCACCCATATGGAGTTCAATACCTTTCACAATCCAATCTGCATGAACCGCATTGAAAGTATAACTGCCATTATTTGTCTGGATATTTTCAGCATGTACAGCAGCTGCAGGATTTTGATAATCGTAATGATATTGATGTGCCGCTTTTAATTCTGCAGATCTTGCTAATCCATATTTGCTTATTAAACAACCGCCTGGCTTTACCCTTTGAGAAAATTGTACAAAGGCATCTTCCACTGCTTCGGGTGTTCCATAAATATCTAAATGGTCTGGATCCATTGATGTAACCACAGCGATATCTGGAACCAATTTCAAAAAACTACGATCATATTCATCAGCTTCCACAACTACCACATTTCTTTCACTGCTCCAAAAATTAGTTTGATAATTAACTGCAATGCCTCCTAAGAATGCGTTACATCCATATCCTGAATGCCGCAATAAATGTGCAATCATTGTGGTAACAGTTGTTTTACCATGAGTGCCGCCAATACAAATATTGAAAGACCCTTCGGTGATCCATTGTAACACATCACTTCGCTTAACCACAATAAAATCATGCGTTCTATAATAGACAAGCTCAGCTTGTTGTGCAGGAATGGCTGGCGTATATACCACCACATCTACATCTTTCGGAATTAAATCTACATTTTCTTCATAGTGTATTTCAATACCCGAAGCTTCTAAAGTTCTAGTGAGCACCGTACTGGTTTTATCATAACCTTTTACTTCTGCACCCCTCGATTTAAAATAGCGTGCTAAGGCACTCATGCCAATACCTCCAATGCCAATAAAGTAGATTTTCTGTATGTTTTGCAGCTTTATCATTGAATTGCTTTCAATATTTCATTTGCAATAACCGTATCCGCATTTTTCAATGCCAATGAACGGCAATTTTTTATAAAGAGTTCCTGCATTTCTACATCCTTAGCCAATTGTATACAGGTACTCGCCAATTGCAGTTTTGCATCGCCATCTCTTACAATTAATGCTGCTTCTTTATTTACCAAACTCATGGCATTATAGGTTTGATGGTCTTCTGCAGCTAATGGAAATGGAACAAATACGGAAGGCTTTGCCTGAAGACAAATTTCAGTAACAGCCATTGCACCAGCTCTGCTAACTACCACGTCTGCTGCGGCATAAGCCATGTCCATATCGGTAATGAATTCACCGATCCAGATATTGTTTTTGCCTACTGTTGCATTTTTATATTTGTCGGCATTTGTGGCACCTGTTTGCCAGATCAGTTGCAAGTGCCTTCTTTCAAATTGATCTAAGTGTTCTAAAATAGCTTCATTAATACTTCTGGCACCCAGGCTTCCCCCAATCACTAAAATGGTGGTTAAAGATTCGCTTAATCCAAAATAGGTTATGCCTTCCAACTTTGTAACCTTGCTTTCTGCAATTTGCTTTCGAACAGGGTTTCCGGTAATCATTATTTTATCGGCAGGGAAAAATTTCTGCATCCCATCTGTTGCTACAAAAATGCGTGTGGCATTTTTGCTGAGATAAATATTCGACTTACCCGCAAAACTATTACTCTCGTGAATGAATGTGGGTATTCCTTTTTTTTGTGCAATCCGTAAAACAGGTAAAGAAGAATAACCGCCTACACCCACCACCGCATCTGGTTGAAATTCTTTTAAAATTTTTTTTACTTGAAAATAACTCGCTAATAGTTTAAAAGGCAGGCTTATATTTTTCCATAGAGAGCTTCTATTAAATCCAGCGATAGTAATTCCTTCAATTGTATAACCGGCCTGGGGTACTTTCTCCATTTCCATTTTTCCAGTTGCCCCTACAAAAAGAATTTCTGTGTTTGCATCTTGAGCAATCAAGGCATTGGCAATTGCTATGGCAGGGAAGATATGTCCGCCCGTACCACCACCCGCTATGATAATTTTTTTACTCAACGTTAGCCGTATTTACAGGGTTCGTTAAAATGGGTTCCTTGCCTTCTAATTGTTCTACGTTTCTAGCCACACTCAATATCAAACCAACGGCACAACAAGTAAATAAAAAGGAACTACCCCCCATACTTACCAATGGAAGTGTTACTCCCGTAACGGGAACTAAGTTTACATTTACGGCCATATTAGCCACTGCTTGAATTACTAATGTAAAGCTTAACCCCAGTGCTAAAAATGCACCAAATGCATACGGACATCTTCTGAAAATCCGGATGCATCTAAATAAGAATACCAGATAAATAAAAATGATAAAGGCACCACCCAA
The DNA here is from genome assembly GCA_025363385.1 of Bacteroidota bacterium. Lineage (GTDB taxonomy): Bacteria > Bacteroidota > Bacteroidia > Chitinophagales > Chitinophagaceae > Sediminibacterium. The sequence goes on from JANYEA010000144.1 coordinate 50,487, forward strand.
TAATCCATATTCTTCAATGATGATCGAATAAATAAAGTCGTTATACGCCTGTGGCAAAAAATTACGTTGTCTGCTATTACCCGGTCCTAACCCTACTAATATTCCACCATTTGCAATAGCAATCTTTGCCTGCTGCACTTGATAAGGCGATTCAGCATCTTTGGCATAAATAAAATCCTGCACCCTTTTCACCCATGTACCCATCCTACCATAGGATTTAACCTTCTCCATGTTTTCATGAGATTTCACTTCATCTTTTTGCTTACTATCGTAAGTAATCATCGCAATTGAAATAATCAAACCGACCGGAATCATGGCAACCAATATTACTAACATAATATGCTTCACACTAACTCTCCCTATAAACATCAACAATAATGATGTGGCTCCGGTTAATAATGCATTAGATAAATTAGCAGGCAAGATCAATGCACAAATAATTATTACTGGTGCTACTACTGGAAGGAATCCTTTTTTAAAATCTTTAATGACATCTTGTTTTTTACTCAGCATCTTACTCACATACATGAACAGTGCAAGCTTTGCAAGATCACTGGTTTGGATCGTCATGTTTATAATCGGCAATTTAATCCACCTACTTCCATCATTAATTTTTGCACCAAAAATGAGGGTATAAATCAACAATGGAATAGAGATCGCGTATAGAATGGTAGCCACTTTTGAAAAGAAAGTATAATTCACACGGTGCAAAAAAAAGATCAATAAAAAACCGAGCAAAGAGAAAGACACCTGCTTAAACAAATAAAAGCTGGTGTTCCCTTTCAACATTTTATAGGCAAGTGAACCAGTAGCACTGTAAACAACCAGAATAGAAATAAGCGATAATAAAATAACGATACCCCAGATATACTTATCTCCACGGGTGCGCTCAACGAGCTGACCACGCATACCATCGATGCTGGGCATTTGTGAAAAAAGTGTATCGTTTGTTTCTTTCATCTAAAACTTACTAGTAACTATTTTTTATAATTCTTTTACGGCTTCTTTGAATTGAATGCCTCTGTCTTCGTAGTTTTTAAATAGATCAAAGCTGGCGCAAGATGGACTCAATAACACCACATCGCCTTTAGCAGATAATTTAAAAGCCGTTGTTACTGCTTTCTTTGCAGAATCAGTTTCCACAATCAATGGTGCTATATTTTTAAAAGCCTCCACGATCTTTTTGTTATCCAATCCCATACAAACAATTGCCTTCACTTTATCTTTTACCAGTTCTGCCAGCAACCCATATTCATTACCCTTATCTGTACCACCCAAGATCAATACAGTTGGCTTGTTCATACTTTCAAGTGCATACCAGGTGCTATTTACATTGGTTGCTTTACTATCGTTAATGAACTCTACTCCACGTATCATGGCTACAAACTCCATTCGGTGTTCCAGGCTATGAAAATTCTTCACAGCTTCTCTGATTTTTTCTTTGCGGATGCCGATAGTTGCGGCTGCGATTCCTGCTGCCATAGTGTTGTAGTTGTTGTGTTTGCCTTTTAATGCAAAATCATAAATGCTCATGCTTACTCTTTCTTCTTGGATTCGCAGCATCATCTGATCGCCTTTGATGTAGCCTCCTTTTTTTACTTCTTGTTTCATAGAGAATGGTAATGGGTTAGTAGGTAGTATAAGGGTTGTTAGTTTTTCTTCTATCACCGGATCGTCGGCACAATAAATGAAGTAATCATCCATTGTCTGATTTTCTATGATCCGGAATTTGCTATTGATATAATTTTCGAATTTGTATTCGTACCTGTCTAAATGATCTTCTGTGATGTTTAAAAGAATTGAAACATCGGGGCGAAATGTGATGATATCATCGAGTTGAAAAGAACTCAATTCAGCGATATACCAATCCTTCGGATCCTCCGCGATTTGCTTTGCAAAACTGTAACCAATATTTCCTACCAGTGCTGCACTCAAGCCAGCTGTTACACAGATATGATAGATCAAACTAGTAGTAGTACTCTTACCATTACTTCCCGTGATCGCAATAATTTTGCTATCACCTTTAAAACGATAAGCCAATTCTATTTCACTGATTATCTGAATACCCTTTGCACGAATTTTTTTCACCATTTCATTTTTCTCTGGAATACCCGGGCTCTTCATCACTTCATTTGCATTCAAGATCAAGTCTTCTGTATGACCTGCTTCTTCAAAGGCGATTCCGTTATTTGTTAATTCTTTTTTATAGATTTCTTTGATCTTTCCACCATCACTTACAAACACTTCATAACCCTTCTGCTTACCCAACAAAGCAGCACCCACCCCGCTTTCGCCGGATCCGAGGATCACTAGTCTGTGTATTTGGGTATTATTCATATTCAAAATGATCTTTTTATTAGTGATAACCACCCCGTCTGTTCGCTCAGCCGCTCCAGCCACCCCTCCATCGCATGCGATGGAGGGGAAACTTTTATTTTTACTTACAACTATTTTTCACTTCTCACTTCTCACTCCTCACTTCTCACTTCTCACTCCTCACTTCTCACTTCTCACTCCTCACTCCTCACTCCTCACTCCTCACTCCTCACTTCTCACTTCTCACTTCTCACTTCTCACTCCTCACTCCTGCTTATCTAATCTTCAGTGTTACTAAGCTTGCTACTACGAGCAAGATTGTTATCACCCAAAACCTAAACGCTATTTTATTTTCATGAAATCCTTTCTTTTGATAGTGATGGTGCAACGGGCTCATTAAGAAAACGCGCCTGCCCTCTCCGTATTTTTTCTTGGTGTATTTAAAATACCCTACTTGAATAATCACGCTTAGATTTTCAACTAAGAAAATGCCACAGAAAATGGGGATCAATAATTCTTTACGAACGATAAATGCAAGTGATGCAATGATGCCGCCAAGCGCAAGGCTACCCGTATCTCCCATAAATACCTGAGCCGGGTATGCATTGTACCATAAAAATCCAATACAAGCTCCTACAAAAGCTCCCACAAATACACTTAATTCACCAAGGTTAGGGATATACATTACGTCGAAGTAATCTGCAAATACATAGTTACCACTGATATACACAAACACCCCGATACCCGCGCCAATAATGGCACTCACTCCTGCAGCCAATCCATCCAACCCATCTGTAAGGTTCGCGCCATTTGATACAGCCGTAACAATAAAAATCACAATCAACACATAAATGATCCAGGTATATTTTTCAGCACCTGCACCCATCCAAGTGATCAGTCTGCTATAATTGAACTCATGATTTTTAACGAAGGGAATGGTAGTAATGGGTGTTTTTACTTTTACGAATCTTTTATATTCACCATCTAGTTTTCTTACCACAATATTCGAATCCTTTGCAAGGCTCTCTCCTCTTTGCAGTGTGGCATTCCCAGTAGAAAATATTTCGCGTTCTACCGTTACTGCATTACTAAAATATAAGGTTAAACCAATGATCGCACCTAACCCTACCTGACCAATTACTTTTGAAATGCCAGCCAATCCATCACTATCTTTTTTCTTATACGCTTCTCCTTTACTTACCGCTGCTTTTCTGGCCCTGATTTTAAATAGATCATCCAGAAAACCAATGATACCTAACCACACGGTACAAAGCACCATCAAACGGATATATACTTTATCTAAATTGGCAAATAGTAATGTAGGGATCAGTATACTTACCAGAATAATGATACCACCCATGGTTGGTGTGCCTTTCTTCTGCTGCTCGCCTTGTAATCCCAATTCGCGAACTGATTCGCCTATTTGTTTTCTTTTTAAAATATTGATGATTCGCTTACCATACACTGTTGCAATCAATAACGAAAACACAACCGCCATCGCAATTCGAAAAGAGATAAACTGAAACAGTCCTGCTCCTGGAATATGGTATAACTTGTTAAGCCAGTTAAAGAGATAATAGAACATAGTTTGCTTATTTATCTAATGCTTTAAATATTTCGCTTAAAATTTCCTTATCATCAAAATGGTGTTTCACCCCATTGATATCCTGGTATTTCTCATGTCCCTTTCCAGCAACTAGAATAATATCTTCCGGCTTTGCCAATTTCACAGCTTGCAGAATGGCTTCTTTTCTATCGGTTATGGTAATGGATTTTCTTTTAGCTGCACTATTTAAACCTGCTTCCATTTCGCGAAGAATGGTTTCAGGATCTTCAGTTCTGGGGTTGTCACTGGTAAGTATTAATTTATCGCTCCAGCCCGCTGCAACTTCTGCCATGATTGGACGCTTTGTTTTATCTCTATCTCCACCACAACCCACCACCGTAATCACGTGCTCGTATCCTTTTCTTAATTTCTTAATGGTAGCCAATACATTTTCCAAAGCGTCTGGAGTATGCGCATAATCTACAATAGCAATGATTTTATTTTTGCTGATCACATAATCGAATCTTCCTTCTGCACTAGTAAGCATGCTCATTGCTGTTAATACTTTCTCACTATCCTCACCTAAGCAAATGGCAGCACCATAAATAGCCAAAATATTATACGCATTGAATTCTCCAATTAACCTAAAATGAACTTCTTTATCATTTACCATCATCACTAAACCAGACAACCCATTCTCTAAGATCTTTCCCTTGAAAGAAGCCAGGGTTTTAAGGCTATAGGTATATTGACGAGCAGCTGTATTTTGCAACATCACTGAACCGCGTTTATCATCTAAATTGCTGATTGCAAAAGCGGTACTTTTTAATCCATCAAAAAAAGCTTTCTTTACACGAATATATTCTTCAAATGTTTTGTGATAGTCGAGGTGATCATGTGTGATATTGCTAAATAATGCACCTGTAAAATGTAAACCAGTAATTCTGTGTTGGTGAATAGCATGACTACTACATTCCATAAACACATGAGTACAACCTGCATCAACCATTTGCTTTAATAAAGCATTTAAACTAACTGCATCTGGTGTGGTATGAGTGGAAGGAATAATGGTAGTTGCAATTTGATTTTGTACCGTGCTTACCAAGCCACAGGTATAACCTAATTGAGTAAATAGTTTAAATAGTACCGTAGCAATGGTTGTTTTTCCATTGGTGCCAGTTACACCAACTAACTTTATTTTTTCACTTGGAGACCCATAAAATTCATGAGCCATATAAGCCACTGCTTCATGCGAGTTGGTAACTTGTAAATAGGTAACAGACTTCAATAATTTTTTAGGCAACTCCTCACAAACAATCGCTATAGCACCTAACTCAATGGCTTTTGCTATAAAACTATGTCCATCAGAATGTTCCCCTTTTATGGCAACAAATATTGATCCCACTATTACTTTGCGTGAATCTATTTCAATGGCAGTAACATCTAAAGCAGTGCTACCGTGCACTTCTTTGAGATGAACTTTGTACAATATGTTTTGCAGGTTTGCCATGCTATACTATTAATTCAGTTCTAATTGAACCAGTTGTCCTTTGTTAATTAATTGTCCGGCTACAATTGATTGCGACCCAACTTTTCCCGATCCTCTTACATGTAAGCGTAAGCCTATATTCTCACAGATATAAACAGCGTCTTTCAAACCCATTCCTTTTAATTCAGGCATTGTTTTATCATCTACCGTTTTTGAATAGGCCACCATATTTTTAGGGTCGCCATAGATATTTGTCCATGATGCATTATTACTCGAATCGCGCATATTCATTTTCAAAAAAGACATCACTCTTGTTATGTCTTTTTTATAACCTGCATATTGAAGCATGGCACTATCTGCTTTAAATAATTTTAAAGCAGGGCTGTTATTACTTTTTACATAAGTGCTAAATAATCTATCAGAAATCTCTTTAAAAACAGTTCCAGCAATAGCTGCTCCAAAATATACTTTAGCGTGGGGTTTATTTTTAATAACTACAATACAGGTATACTGTGGATTATCAGCAGGAAAATAACCTGCAAATGAAGATTGAAAAATCCTTTCAGAATAACCCATTTTCCCATTGGCCATTAATGCTGTACCTGTTTTACCTGCTACAGGATATAAACTATTTTTAAAAACTTCTTTAGCCGTACCAGCTATGCAAACACCTTCTAAACAAGACTGTAACATTTTTAAAGTTTGATCACTACAAACTTTTTCCCTTAAAACAGTTGGCTCAATATTTTTCAACACTACCCCCTCTTCTTTGATAGAAGAAATTAAATAAGGGCGCATCATTTTTCCATGATTGGCAACTGCATTATATAAAGTCAAAGTTTGCAAAGGAGTAACCTGAAGGTTATACCCAAAAGCCATCCAGGGCAATGCTGTTGGAACCCATCTCTTTTCATTTGGTTTAAAAATATCAGGGCGCGCTTCTCCAACTATATCAACTCCAGAAACAGAATCCATATGCATTCTAGAGAGTGCATGTACAAATTGAGAAGGATGGGCAGCGTATGCATTATTTGCTAATTTAGCCATCCCCACATTTGAACTTAATTCAAAAGCTTGTTTCACAGTTACCCCTCTATGGCCAGATTGTTCGGCATCAAACACAGTTAAACCACCAACTTTCCAAGTTCCTCCTTCCAGATCAACAATATCGTCTAACGTTACTTTTTTATCATCTAACAAAGCCATCAAGGTTGCTAATTTAAAAGTTGAACCAGGTTCTGATCTGGTAGTGATTGCATAGTTCAAATCTTCACTATAGCTTCCGTTGTTTTGTTTACCTAAATTCGCAATGGCCTTTATTTTTCCCGTCTTTGTTTCCATTACAATAGCACATCCGTGTTCTGCTTCATTTTTTTCCATCATCTTCATCAAGGCATTCTCAGTGATCTCTTGAATAAATACATCGATGGTGCTTACAATATCCTTACCTGTTTCAGGTTCAATAATGTAATCGTCTGTAATAGGAACTTTTACCCCACCGGCGATGGTGCGAACCCATTGTTTTCCTTCTCTACCTTTTAAAATACTATCGTAGGTTTTTTCCAAACCTACTTTTGAAGATTCACGATCAAGACCAACTGTTCTAAAAGCGAGTATACCATAGGGATTCAGACGAATATTTCTTTCGTTCACAATCAAGCCACTCTTATATCTTCCTTCTTTGAACAAAGGAAAATTGCGCAATTGCTCGTATTCCCTGTAAGTGGTTTTTTTATGTAATTCAAAATAGGCTTCGTTTTCGCGATATGCCTGGCGCAACATTTTTTTGTAAGAATCCTGCGATTGATCTTTAAATAGTTCGGATAGATAAAAAGAAAGTGAGTCGATATTATCTCTGAAATGCACACCCGATTTTTCGTGCAGGTATTCTACCCTGAAGTCAATAAACAAATCAAACTGAGGAATGCTGGTGCTAAGCATTTGACCATCTTCACTAAAGATGGTACCACGTTCTGCTTCAATAGAATCTATGTGCTGGTGCAGGCTATCGCTCATGCTTCTCCAATGAGCGCCTTGTACTTGTTGAATATAAATTGCCTTTCCGAAGATAGCGATGCAGGCCACTATCACCAGCAGGTAGCTGAGATAGACCCTCCAAAGTATGTCGCGTTTTACTTCCATGATAGCACCTATTATTTCAATGTCAAGCTTTCAAAAACTTCTCACCCCTCACTCCTCATTCCTCACTCCTCACTTCTCACTCCTCACTCCTCACACCTCACTTCAACCTCTGCGGCGTTTCTCTACTTATCTTCAAACCCAATGGTGATGCGGCTTTTAACACTTCTACTTCCTCACTCTTAAACATCACTTCGCTTTTCAGTGTCTTATATTCGAATTGTAATTCCTTCAGATCTTTATTGGTAGCATTGATCTTACGTACTATTCTATCCGCATTGTGACCATTTGCGATGTACAATACAGTTAGTGCTGTTAGAAATAAAAAAAATGGAATGTTCTTTACGATCCACTGATAACTGAACAAACCCTTTAAAGGATTCCAGTTACCAGCTGCGGTATTCTTTACCTGCTCTGCCATTCGTTTTCGTTCTCGGGTACGGGTGATCAATATCTTTCTGCCACTCTCAGCTTTGCACTTCTGCTTCTACTATTTCTCTTCAATTCTTCGTCGGCAGCAGTGATCGGCTTTTTGGTAACTATTTTTAATATCCGTTCTTTTTCAACAGATAGTAACGGATGTTCTTCTACTTCTTCAAATGTTCCTTGCTTAAAAAAATTCTTCACCAGTCTATCTTCAATTGAATGAAATGTAATTACAGCAACCCTTCCGCCTATTTTCAATACTGAAGGAACCTGTTCTAACATTTCTCTTAGCGCACCCATTTCATCATTCACTTCCATTCTAAGCGCTTGAAAAACCTGCGCCAGATATTTATGAGGATTACCTTTTACAACAGCACTTATCAAAGCTTTGAATTGACCAATCGTTTGTGCAGGCAAATGTTTGCGCTGATGAACGATATGCTTTGCCAGTGTGATGGAATTCGTAACCTCGCCATATTTCTCAAAAAGTTTGTGCAGCTGTTGTTCACTATAGGTGCTAATAATATCTGCAGCAGATAGTGTTTGCCTGCGATCCATTCGCATATCGAGTGGACCATCAAACCGAATCGAAAAACCACGATCACCTTCATCAAACTGATAACTACTTACACCCAAATCAGCGAGTATGCCATCCACTTTCTGCACTTTATGCAAACGCAAAAAGCGTTGGATATGTCGGAAGTTGGCAGGAACAAAAACAATGCGCTCATCCGCTGGTAAATTTTGCTTTGCATCAGCATCCTGATCAAAGGCATACAATCTGCCATTTTCATTGAGACGTTCTAAAATCCCCCTACTATGTCCACCACCACCGAAAGTGCAATCCACATAAATACCATCAGGCTTAATGTTAAGTGCATCCATGCATTCGTAAAACAAGACCGGCACATGATAATCGTTAGCCGAAGGGTGTTGATGTAATTCCGAACCTTTTTCACTGTTCTTACTCATAATCGGAATTTTAACCGTTTTTTTCATCACCCTTCTCTTTCATTACTTCTGCAGCCAAGTCGCTAAATGCTTCTGGTGAAAAATCTTCAAAGAGCTGATTGTACTTAGCCGCATCCCAGATCTCAAAACGATCAAGGGCTGCCGCCAGAACAATATCCTTATTCAGTCCCGCGAACTCGCGAAGCGAAGCCGGTAACAACATCCTACCCGCATTATCCAGTTCAATTTCAGTGGCTCCTCCCAAAAACTGACGACGGAATTGACGTACTTTCGGGTCGAAATCATTTAATTTACTGATCTTGGCAATAATGAGTTCCCAACTTTTCAATGGATATAACGTGAGACATTTTTCGAAACCACGGGCGAGGATGAATCGATCTTCCGCTTCAGGTAACTGTTTTTTCAGTCCACCCGGAAGCAGGAAGCGACCTTTCGCGTCTACCGTAGCTGCATATTCTCCGTGAAATCCTTGCATTAGTGAATAAGTTTTTCCAAGTATTACCACTTGTTGACACAAAATAACACTTTTTCCCACTTTTAATGGTGTTTTTAGCCGTTTGTATTTATCCACAAGAAAAAAATGGCTAGAACTGAGATAGGGATGGCATTACAGTCATTTTAGCAGAAAAAGCATGTGCATGGAGTGTGAATTAGTGTGGATAAGCCCAATCTTTTCTAAATTTACCCATGCATCCGAAAGACCTCCAGATCAAAAATTTCATTTATGTTTTACCAGAGGAGCGCATTGCCAAGTACCCTTTGGCCAATCGTGATCAGGGTAAGCTATTGATTTACAACGATAAACAAATCCATGAATCGGTCTACCAGCAAATCGCTTCCGAGATTCCAACTAACAGTTTGCTATTGTTCAACAACACCAAAGTGGTGGAGGCACGCATCCTTTTTCAGAAAGCAACAGGGGCAACCATAGAGATTTTCTGTTTAGAACCGGATGAACGATACCCTGATATTACCACAGCGATGCTGCAAAAAGGGAAGGTTTTCTGGAAATGTTTGGTTGGCGGGGCTAAAAAATGGAAGGAGCCGCAGATTGTAAAAGACATCCATATTAATGGAAGAAACATTTCATTGAGCGCGGAGAGAAAAGACCAAATTGCCGACTATTATCTCATTGAATTTAACTGGGATGATCAAAGTATGGCGTTCGCTGAAATCCTGCACGCAACCGGTTTGATACCCTTACCCCCTTACCTGAATCGGAATGCCGAAACAAGTGATCTGGAAAGGTATCAAACCATTTATGCCAAATTCGATGGTTCTGTGGCAGCACCCACTGCAGGATTACATTTTACAGAAGCAGTTTTTGAGATCCTGGATGCAAAAAATATTGAAAGAGCTTACCTCACATTACACGTGGGTGCCGGCACTTTTAAACCAGTGAAAGCAGAAAAAATGGATGAGCATGAAATGCACGCAGAGTTTATAGAAGTAAGCGAGGCCTTGATTCAAAAAATCATCTCAAAATTAAACGACCCAATTATTCCCGTAGGTACCACTTCCATGCGCACAATTGAATCTTTGTATTGGTTGGGTGTAAAAACAATTTTGAATCGTGCTATTCCATTACATGAATTGGTCATCAATCAATGGGACCCCTACGAATTAGATGCAGCAGGTATTTCAGTAAGCTCTGCATTACAAGCACTCATTTCGTGGATGCAAAAAAATGAAATAGCATTATTAATCACAAAAACACAGATCATTATTGCACCAGGCTATTCCTTTAAAATAGCCAACGCTTTAATCACCAATTTTCATCAGCCACAATCTACACTTCTCCTATTAGTATCTGCCCTAATCGGTGATGATTGGAAAAAAGTATACGAGTACGCCATGCAAAACGATTTCAGGTTTTTGAGTTATGGGGATGGGTGTTTACTTTGGAAGGGAAAAGAAGAAAGTGAGGAGTGAGAAGTGAGAAGTGAGAAGTGAGAAGTGAGGAGTGAGGAGTGAGAAGTGAGGAGTGAGAAGTGAGGAGTGAGAAGTGAGGAGTGAGGAGTGAGGAGTGAGGAGTGAGGAGTGAGGAATATTTTTATTAAAGTACACCTCATGCCGCTTGCGGATAGGAGGGGTAAGTCGAGCGTCTGAGCAATGACTGGGAGGTTGCTCTTTTAAATACTTTTTAAATTATTTTATTCTGAATAATTTTTGATTGTTTGATGCGTAATAAAATCGAATTGGTTTTTATACTTCTTCATGAAAACTAATAGAAAAAATAATTTGAAAAAAAATTGCACTATAGAAAAAACTTAGAAACTCAGGGACTCCAGCTGAAGTATCACTATGGCAATATTTACAAAATAAAAAATTAGAAGGTAGAAAGTTTAGGCGCCAGCATAGTATTGGAAGCTATACCATAGATTTTTACTGTCCATCAGAAATGCTCGTTATTGAAATAGATGGAGAAGATTATTTTTGAGAGGAGGGGATAAAAAAGATTTCAAAAAAAAACAGCCAATCTGATTAGATCAACCACCCCGCCCATCGCTAAACCGCTCGGGCTGCCCCTCCTATTCGCAAGCGAACATGAGGGGTGTTTCTAAGACAATCAAATCCTTTATGTAAGCTGCACTAGTGGCACTTCTATCGTAAACACACTTCCCTTTCCTAGTGTACTATCTACGCGCATTTTTCCTTTGTGGGCGTCGATTACTGTTTTTACATAACTCATACCCAAACCAAAACCTTTTACATTGTGTAAGTTGCCTGTATGAGCGCGATAGAATTTTTCGAATATGCGTTTCACAGTTTCTTTGCTCATGCCTATTCCATTATCTTCTATGCGAATAACAAGCAATTTTGTGGTGCTATGTGTGGAAACTTTTATAAGGATATTTTCGTTCGAATATTTGATAGCATTATCAATTAAATTTGATAATAAATTTGAGAAGTGAACTTCATCAACTGAGATCAAATCATTTTTAGCATTAAAAAGTGTTTCCACTTTCCCATTCCTACTTTCTAACTGCAATTGATAATTCTCTAAAACCTGCCCCAGCATTTCGTGCAGGTGTATTTTACTTAAGTTAAGTTTCAACTCCTGACGATCCATCAAAGCCGCTTGTAGAATGGTTTCTACGTGTTTGTTCATCCGAACATTTTCTTCTTTGATGATGCTACGAAAATATTCCAGCTTTTCCGGATTGCTCAAGACCTTTTCATTTTTCAAAGCATCCACTGCTAAGGAAATTGTTGCCAGGGGTGTTTTAAATTCGTGTGTCATATTGTTGATGAAATCACTTTTTATTTCACTCAACTTCTTTTGATTCAATAATGAACGAACCGTTACATAGAATGCAGCGATGATGATTAACATAAAAATTCCCGCACCCACAATTACCCATTCTAAAGAAGCCCAGATTTGTTGCTTATAATTTGGAATTATAACCACTAACTGTTCATAGGAAGCCTGATCATCCAATGTTACAGATTCATCCGGCAAAATGGGTATGATAAATTGTTTGTTATTTGCTGTATCCAAACTGGCAATGTCATAACCATTTGATAACATTTCAATTTCAGGTACAGAAGAATAAATGGCAAACTCAAATTTTAAATGATGCCATTCATCAGTTAGAAACTCTTTTCGAAGTTTGGCAGACACTTCATCCACAGAAAATTTTTCCCCAATGGTCAGTGGCTTAATAATATGCAAATGAAAATCAGAATTGAACTCTCCCATGTGCATTTTCCTTGGGCGATTACCTTGTCCGCTATATACTGTTTTAAATAAATCAGCCGCTACTTTTAAACCATTCGAACTTAACTTATTATTCAACTGCCCTTCCCTTACTTCAATCAGGTTATTCAACCAAGAAGCCTGCAATAGTAATAATCCGAGCAACGATAAAGTGATCAGAATAATAATAATGGGGAAAGTTCGCTTCATTGTTACAAATATAGTAGTTTGAAATCCACAGGAACACCAGACGAACTGTATTTATGAGCTTTTTAACGGGTGAAGAATATTTTTTGTAGTTAAATCGCTTTGTACTAATTTTTCATACATGACAGTTCCGGAACCTGGCCAATTTCTGATTTCTGATCCTTTTCTGAAAGATCCAAACTTTCAAAGAACCGTTATTCTTTTATGCGATCATGAAGTTGAAGGCAGCTTTGGTTTTGTGCTGAATAAATTACACAATCAGGTACTGGGAGATTTAATTGAGTTATTAGAGGGGTGCAACTTCCCCGTATGTATTGGCGGACCAGTTCAAAAAGATTCCCTGCATTTTATTCATCGCAAACCAGATTTATTAGGAGGCACAGAACTGATTGATGGAATATTCTGGGGCGGCGATTTTGAAATGGTATTATCGCTCATTCTCTCCAAAGAATTGAACGAAGCGGACATTCGTTTTTTTATCGGCTATAGTGGATGGGGATCCGGACAATTAGCGGAGGAACTTGCTGAAAAAACATGGATCACCAGAAACGCCACGCGCAGACTCGCATTCTATAAAAATATCAATGAAATTTGGAAAGAAGCATTGTATGATCTGGGCGGAGAATATCAGCAGATGATCAATTACCCTAAAGACCCGCAGTTAAATTAATCATCCGTTTTCACCACAAATTTTAATTGCTTCCAGTAATCATCTAAAAGCTCGTTGCTTACTTGTTCAACATTGGGATGCGTCTTCGAAAACCTTTCTGCATCTGCAATACGCTCGTCTGTTAGTGGATGCGAACTAAGGAAACTGAATGACTTCATCGATGAATCATCGTTTGCTATTTTAAGTTGTTGCATCAATTGAATCATACCAACAGGGTTAATTTTATTTTTTTCCATCAATATCATCCCTTCTTCATCTGCTTGCTTTTCTAACTTTCTGGAATAATTCATATGCACTAAAAAATCTGCGTTGCCTACAATTATTTTAGCTGCACTGCCTCCTGCATTGGTAAATAAGCTAATCACAAACCCAGAGCCCATGGAGGATAAAATATTTTGCAAACTATGTCTGCGATTAATATGCGTTGATTCATGGCTAAGTAATGCCACCAAAGATTCAGGGGTTTGCAATTCCTGTAAGATAGCTGTATTAACCACGATATGTCCACCAGGTAAAGCATAGGCATTCACTTCATCAGAAACAGCTACAGAAACTTTGATCGGATATTGTTTGCTAAACTGTAACTGATTAGCAAAATTCTGCAAAATGAGGCTAGCGTTTTTGTCGATTTTAATTTCTTCCTGCAAACCATTGAACAATTTATTACCCATTTCAATTTCGCTTTTCACAGAAATAAATTGAATGGCTACTTTAGGAATGGCTTCCGTAAATAAAAAATAAACAGCCACTAAAAAAGCCAATATCCCCGAAACTATTATTGCAGGTTTCCAGTGCCAATTTATGGCAGGTTTCCTATACCAATATTTTGATTTTGGCTGAATTCCCATGATGCCCGGAAGTTGCTCATATAAGGGGTTTGTGTTGTGTACCTCTAAATAAGAATAAAAGTGCTGATCGAAATACAAAATATAATAATCGTCAATAAAACGCAATTGGCATTCGCGTAAAGGGAATAACTGTGCCCTAGTGTCCGGATTTTTAAGATCTGTTAAACGTACCCATCCATTAGCAATCTCCACAGCCACTGTGAAATATTCATTTCGATAATGATCAAAAAAAAGAATATCGGTTGGATACATTCATAAAATTAAGAAAAAAAAAGAGCCCGGAAAATTCCGAGCTCTGTTAAAAATATTTCAATGTGGTTTAAGCCATTTGCGCACCTTCTACCAACACGGTAACTTTATTATTCAACACTTCTACAAAACCACTTTCGATAGTGTAATGTTCAAAGCTGTTTTTATCCTTCAAAATTTTAACAGTACCCTTTCCTAAAGCACTAACTAAAGGAGCGTGTTTTTCTAAAATTTCAAAAAGGCCCGTGATACCTGGTAACTGAACACCATATACATCGCCGCTATACAACTTTTTTTCGGGTGTTAATATTTCTACGTTCATTACTACTTGTTTAATTAAGCTTTCGCAGCTTCCATCATTTTCTTACCTTTTTCAATGGCATCTTCCAAAGTACCTACCAGGTTAAATGCAGCTTCAGGATACTCGTCCACTTCACCATCCATAATAGAGTTGAATGCACGAATCGTATCGTTGATATCTACAAATACACCCTTCAATCCAGTGAATTGTTCTGCTACGAAGAAAGGCTGACTCAAGAAACGTTGTACTTTACGGGCACGTTGTACGGTCATCTTATCATCATCGCTCAATTCATCCATACCGAGGATGGCAATAATATCTTGTAATTCTTTATAGCGTTGCAAGATCAATTTAACACGGTTAGCACAATCGTAATGCAAATCACCCACAATCAAAGGCGTAAGAATACGAGAGGTAGAATCCAATGGATCCACCGCAGGATAAATACCCAAATCGGCAATCTTACGGCTTAATACAGTAGTTGCATCCAAGTGAGCAAATGTAGTTGCAGGAGCCGGATCGGTTAAGTCATCGGCAGGCACATAAACCGCTTGCACCGAAGTAATGGAACCGTTTTTAGTAGAAGTAATACGTTCCTGCATCACACCCATTTCAGAAGCTAATGTCGGTTGGTAACCAACGGCCGAAGGGATACGACCAAGTAAGGCAGAAACTTCTGCGCCGGCTTGAGTGAAACGGAAAATATTATCAACGAAGAATAGAACGTCTTGATTATTTTCATCGCGGAAATATTCAGCGATAGAAAGTCCGGATAAAGCGACGCGGGCACGTGATCCTGGCGGTTCATTCATTTGACCGAAGACCATTGATACCTTATCGATAACGCCGGATTCTTTAAATTCATT